>NZ_JADKPY010000048.1:0-46372 GCF_015351505.1 Acinetobacter sp. SK-43 | reverse complement strand
ATATATAAAAATTAAAAAAAAGAAATATATGCAATAATTTGATTATTATAAATATTTCCATATTTTCAACTCCTTATTTTTATCATATATTTACAGTTGTTAATTAAAAAAACAGTTAAATAAATAAAGCCATTTTTCCCTATGATAATTGACCAATACCATGTAAAATTCCTGCCAAAATTGCATAACAGGATGCAAAAACAATGCTCTGTGTGGCAATGAGCAAACTTGAGGCTATGTATGTCAAAAAAAGAAGATATTATTAACACTGCTTTAAAACTCTTTAATTCGCATAGCTATAATTCGATTGGGGTTGATCGTATTATTAGTGAATCTGGCGTAGCCAAAATGACATTCTATAAATACTTCCCATCAAAGGAAAAATTAATCGAAGAATGCCTACAGCAACGTAATATCAATTTGCAAACATCATTAAATGCCTCACTATCCGCTTGTGATCCAAATGATTACATGAGTCAACTCAAAACTATTTTTAAATGGTATGAAGCTTGGTTCAACAGTGAAGATTTTAATGGCTGTATGTTTCAGAAAGCTTTGGAAGAAGTGATTAAGATTTACCCATCAACATTAGAACCGGCAACAAAATACAAAATTTGGTTAACCACACTTATTCAAGGTTTGCTGACCAATATTGGTATCCGAAACCCATCTCATCTTGCGACATTAATCGTAAGTATCTTGGATGGGATGACCATTCAAGCACAAATTAATAGACATTCTGTTGATATGGATGAATATTGGATGCGAGTTGAGCATTTAATTGCTTTCGAAAAAGCGTTGCCTTAAGTCAGCGCTTTTTATAAAAATGAGTAAAAGAGAAGAAAAAAGTAAAGCGTGATTTATAGTTATTAGAATATCTCACGCTTGCGTCTGAGTCGGAAAGAATAATAAATATTATTACCCTCTGGCGGTCGTACAAATTGCACATCCCGATCCTTTTTATGCAGACAGATCATTCTGTCTTGTTTAAAAGTATACACCTATAAGTAACTTTCGCAATCTTTTTTTTAAATTTTTTATATTCTTTATTTAAATTAATTACATATTTTTATTGTTTAGTTTATTTAAAAGAAAATCAGTTTTTCCAATCACAATCAAAAAACAAGAAAAGTAAACTAAATCTCTTTTTCCGTAAAATTACCAACTCGCGATTAAAATTGAGTTCACTTATCATTTTTTCTTATATACATCTTCACTAAAAACCATTGCATTTATCCACTTTTACTACATTTTTACCTTTTAGCCATTTTATACTAAACTTTAGTGCAGTTAGATGAGGTGAATATGCAAACAAGTCTTGAGATTGAAGCAATGAGAGAATCAGCAAGTTCAATAGTAAATGTGCTTAAATCTCTAGCTAACACAGATCGTCTAATTATTTTGTGCCATTTAGCTAAACAAGAGTTAAATGTATCTCAGATTGAAGAACAAACTCAGATTTTCCAGCCGACCTTATCTCAGCAGCTGATGATGCTAAGAAAAAGCAAAGTTGTCTCAACACGTCGTGAAGGAAAGCAAATTTTCTACTCCATTAGTGATCCTAAGTTACAAGTTGTGTTAACAACATTGTATGAGAACTACTGTCCAAATATTTAACGTTCATAAAGTTAGATTTAAATTTTAAGCTATTGGCTTTTCCTGCATAATATCGTTATAACGATATAAACTTTGATATGCATGAAAAAAATAGATTTGAGTATAAGCACTCTTTTTCCAGCTTTTAAATGGCTAAAAACGTATCAAATATCGAGCTTTAAATCCGATTTGATTGCTGCTTTTATCGTTCTCGCAATGTTAGTACCACAAGGTATGGCTTATGCGATGCTTGCTGGTTTGCCACCTGTTATGGGTATTTATGCAAGCATATTGCCGATGATTGTTTATGCTTTCACTGGCAGCAGCACTACGCTATCGATTGGTCCTGTTGCAATCATTTCGATGATGGTCTTTGCAACACTAAATCCATTATTCCCTGTCGGTAGTCAGCAATACATCGAAGCGGTTTATCTATTGAGCATGATGGTAGGAGTAATCTCGCTAGTTCTAGGATTATTGCGCTTTGGTTTTTTAATACAATTGATTAGCCATCCAGTTATTCAAAGTTTTATCATTGCTTCTGCATTACTGATTGCTCTCGGGCAACTTAAGTTTTTATTAGACATACCTCTTCAGTCAAATAATATTCCTGAATTTATTTCTAGCTTAGTCAAACATATACAAGAACTTAGCTTAATCAGTTTGATTTTCAGTTGTGCCGCCATATTAATTTTAGTGTTTTTACCAAAATTTGTGCACTCAGTTTTCCTGGCTCGAATTATCCCATTAATCGTTGTTATCTCATCGATCATTATCGTTGCAATATTTGATCTGGAACAAAATAGTTTAAAAACCGTCGGCACTATCCCGAGTGGTTTACCACATTTTTATTTTCCGTCATGGGGTTCTGAGCTTGCTTTTAAGCTCTTACCTAGCGCGTTTATGATTGCCATGATCAGCTTTGTAGAATCTCTTGCAATCGCTCAGGCCACTGCTCTACAGAAACGTGATGACTTAAATAGTAGTCAAGAACTCATTGCTTTAGGATTCGCAAACATCGCAGCAAGTATTAATAATGGCTTTGCGGTTTCAGGTAGCTTGTCACGCACTGTGGTAAATAGTGATGCAGGTGCAAAAACACCGATTTCAGGCATCCTCTCCTCTCTCACTATGATTTTAGTCTGCTTGTATTTTACAGGTATCTTTGAAACTCTTCCCCTAACAGTATTAGCCGCTACCATTTTAGTCTCCATTTGGAAACTCATCACTATCGCTCCCTTTATCGAAACATGGAAATATTCAAAGGCAGATGGTTTTGCGATGTTAATAACCTTCCTCGGTGTAACATTTATTGATATTTCTACAGGTCTGATTATTGGTATTGGTCTTACTTTTATCATGTTGCTATGGCGTGTCAGCCGTCCACATATAGCTGTGATCGGTCTGATAGAAGGAACTCAACACTTTAGAAATGTATCACGCTATGATGTCATTACTGTTCCGACTATTGCCTCTTTTCGTATTGATGAAAACCTAAGCTTCTTAAATGCACACGTATTAAAAGGCTATGTGATTACTGAACTTAGTCAAAATGCAGAAATCCGACATGTGATTATAAATTGCTCAAGCATCAGCAACATCGATCTTAGTGCATTAGAAATGTTGGAAGAGTTAAATAAGGAACTCGCGCGTCTTAATATTAAACTACACCTGTCTGAAGTGAAGAGTCCTGTGATGGATCGTTTAAGAAGATCAAAGCTTGTGGATGAACTAACAGGTGAAATTTTTCTTTCGCATTATCAGGCAGTTCAAAGCATATCTCCTATTGAAAAAAATTAAGAGGACAGTAATAAATGCTGTTTTTTTATGCAAAAAGATAAAATGCTTTCTGATAAAACATTTGCAAAAACATTATGTTAATTTTTACGCAATTTTTTAAGTAATTCATCATCAAAAAAAATTTTATTATTCAGGGTGCTTAGGTATAGAATACGGCGCTTGTTTAACCTTAAACCGCACATGGGTTTGTAAGGCCTTTATATGTTTAGTGTACTGTCTCGCTTAAGTTTAGTTACCAAAATTATTATCGCTATTTTTTTAGGAATTGGCGTGGCAATGCTGTTTCCTAACGTTACACCTTATTTAAGTTTATTGGGTGAATTGTTTATTAAAGCTTTGAAGTCTGTTGCACCCATTTTAGTTTTCGTGCTTGTGTTATCTTCAATTGCGAATTTTAAAGTTGGACAGCATTCAAACTTAAAACCTGTCATGACCCTCTATGTAGTCGGTATGCTACTCGCTGCATTTAGTGCAGTGATTGCAAGTATTGTTTTCCCGAGTCAGTTGTTTCTTCATCTAACTACACAATCAGAACTACAAGCACCTGGTAGTTTAGCTGAAATCTTAAAAAATCTTCTTTTAAGCTTTATTGCAAACCCAGTACAAGCAATTAGTGAAGCAAACTTCATTGGAATTTTAGCTTGGGCAATTGGTTTAGGCATCGCATTGCGTCATAGTTCTGATACAACCAAAAAAGTACTTACAGATGTTGCAGATGCGGTCAATAAAATCATTCATGTTGTTATTGGATTCGCTCCAATCGGTATTTTCGGTTTAGTCGCTGTTACTTTTGCTGATGCAGGTTTGGCTACTCTTTCAAGTTATGCCCATTTACTTATGGTACTTCTTGGTACGATGTTCTTCGTTGCTCTTGTAATTAATCCAATTCTTGTTGGAATTACAATGCGCTCGAATCCTTATCCATTAGTTTTCAAATGTTTGAAAGAAAGTGGTATTACTGCTTTTTTCACGCGCAGCTCAGCAGCGAATATTCCTGTGAATTTAGATTTAGCTCATCGTTTGGGTGTCAATGAAGCAACTGCGAGTGTTTCGATTCCTTTAGGCGCTACTGTAAATATGGCGGGTGCAGCTGTAACCATCACTGTATTAACATTAGCTGCAGTACATACGTTGGGTATTCACGTTGATTTAAGCACAATGCTTATTTTATCAGTTGTTGCCACAGTATCTGCTTGTGGTGCATCTGGTGTTGCTGGTGGTTCTTTATTGCTAATCCCTGTTGCATGTAGTCTATTTGGTATATCATCAGAAGTCGCAATGCAAGTGGTTGCTATTGGTATGATTATTAGTGTTTTGCAGGACTCAACTGAAACTGCATTAAACTCATCGACTGATGTTTTATTCACTGCTGCAGTAGATTTTCGTAACCGTCAATAATCGTAGGTTATTATGCCTTTACAACGTTTACCAAACTGGATTCAAATCGGTGCTTTTTTATTGGCATTGAATGCAGGAATGGTAAACGTTTTAGGTTTATTTACCGTTCTTCATCAATCTGTTTCTCATATGACTGGAAATGTCAGTATGCTTGCAATGAGCTTACTGGACTGGCAACCTGACCACTTTATTTACTTAGCTTTAGTCGTTATTTGTTTCGTTATTGGTTCCTTTTATAGTGGACTGATTTTAGGAAATAGTAATGTGACTTTTGGTCACCATTATGGATTTCCGCTCAGTCTTGTTGCTATATTTTTATTCCTCACATGGCTGCTCCTCCCTTACTTTCCTCGTTATGGTCTTCTTTGGGCTTGCGTTGCAATGGGTGTTCAAAATGCAATGGTTAGCCATTACAAAGGAGCAATCATTCGCACCACACATCTGTCTGGAGTTTTGACAGATATTGGTTTGACAATTGGCTACAAAGTTCGAGGTTTAAAAATTGAAAATAGGCGTATTTTTTTACATTTTCTAATTTTTACGGGTTTTTTAGTGGGTGGATTGATTGCCAGTTTGCTTTATCCTTATTTAAAATTACAAACTTTTCTCATACCTGCAGGACTGAGTCTTGTATTAAGTATGACTTATTGGATCGTTTATTTTCGCTCTTCATCACACTCAGATTTGGATTGAATTATGGTAAAAAATGCATTACAAGCTCAATTGCTTAAAGCGGGCTTAGTTGATAATAAAAAAGCGAAGAAACTAACCAAACAAGCTCAGCACGAACAGCGCACTGGACAAAATGATGATGCTGAATTAAAAGCTGAAATTGATCGTGCAAAACAAGAGAAATTAGCAAAAGATCAGGCATTAAATTTAGAAAAGCAAAAAATTCTTGAAGAAAAAGCGTTGAAAGCCTCGATCATTCAAATGATCAAACAACATAAAGTTGAAAATACAGAGGGTGATATTGCTTATCAATTTATTGATGAGAACAAGATCAAAAAAGTTTACATCAATCAACAAATTTATAATGCGCTGGTATCAGGTTCTCTTGTTGTCGCAAAAAATCAGGAACAATACGCTTATCTACCAAAGGCTTTAGCCGAGAAAATTGATCAAAAAATGCAAGGCTTCATTTTGGTTAATAATAAAGATGAGAAAAATGACCAAACTACAGATGAAGAAGATCCTTACGCAGCATATGTGATACCTGATGATCTGATGTGGTAATTGAATGTAATAACACCTTACAGTTCGTATATAAACTGTCAGCAAATTATCAGAATTCGATTCAACACCTTACAATTCTCGCATTAAAGAATTTTAAGGTGTTTTTATTTTGAATTATTTTAATTTTATTAGCGATATTCGAACTGAATTGAGCCAATACCCTTGGCTAGAAATGTTAGTCGCATTATCTATTCTGATTTTCTTTGCCGCTTTGGCAAACTTTATTGCTAAAAGAATTATCGTTCGTGGTATTAGACATTTAATCACCAAATTAAAATCACCAAATCAATCAATCTTTGCGCAACACAGTATTACTCGTCGCTTTGCAAATATCGTCCCTGCTATTGTGATTATGAATGGTATTACGACCATTCCGCATCTCCCAGCCAAAGTGATTACATTTGTACAAATGGGTGCTCAGGCATTTATTTTCCTGACTCTAGCCTTAACGGTTAGTGAAGCACTCAATATTTTTAACTTACTTTATCAACGTAACCCAAAATCCAGAAACAAACCCATCAAAGGTTATCTTCAACTCATCAAGTTAATCCTATTTGTCGTTTGTGGTCTGATGATCCTAGGCACCTTCCTCAAAAAAGATGTATTTACTTTATTGGCTGGATTTGGTGCGATGGCAGCGGTGTTAATGTTAGTTTTCCAAAACACGATTCTGTCATTAGTTGCTAGTATTCAAATATCTTCTTATGACATGGTGCGCATTGGTGACTGGATTGAAATGCCATCACTAAACGCTGATGGTGACGTAATTGATATGTCATTACATACTGTGACGGTACAAAACTTTGATAAAACGTTTACTACCATCCCAACCAACAAACTTGTGACTGATACATTTAGAAACTGGCGCGGGATGAGTAACTCAGGTTGCCGCCGCATAAAACGTTCAATTTTTCTTGATCAAAGCACTGTTCACTTTATGACAGATACAGAACAACAGAAGTTAAAAGAGTTTTTATTATTAGATCAATATTTAGATGCAAAACAGTCTGAAATTGATGAGTTTAACAAACAACTCAGCAATCAATCGCAATACAACAAGCGACGTTTGACAAATGTTGGTACATTTAGAGCATATGTTGAATTTTACTTACGTCAACATCAAGGTATCGCACAGCATCAAACTATTCTGGTGCGTCAGTTACAACCTACAAGCGAAGGACTACCTTTAGAAATTTATGCATTCACCAATACAATTGCATGGGCTTCTTATGAGGCAATCCAATCTGATATTTTTGATCACTTAATTGCAATTATCCCAGAGTTTGGACTGAGAATTTATCAAGCTCCATCAGGACATGATTTTCAAGCTTTGAATCATCAAAATACAAATAACGTTGAGCAAATAGTTTAAGGTACCCATATAAAAATAACCTGAAAGGTGTAGTAACTATACCTCTCGGGCTATTAAGTATTTTAAAGTCAGTTTAAGCTCTTTTAAACTAAGACAAATTTAACTCTTCATCTTTAGTAAGCGTAATTGCTGTGAGCATAGGTATACCTAAAATTACAGGAACGACAATAATCCATAAATCCGTAACGATTTTCTCGGAAAAGAAAAAGTGAATTGAAAGTGCTGTAATAATTAAGACTGAAAATAAAACAGCGACAAATCGAACCGTAAACTTTAACAACATATTCTTTATCCTATTCAGTTTTTGTATTTCACTCTCAGTATATACCCCTCTGATGAATCAATTTTGGTTTTTTATCGCATAGTTTTAATAAAACAAAAGTTAGATTCAATAAAATCTTGATTTTGAGTTGATCCATCTACTTGGCTGCCTATTTTTATCATTAGACACTAGGAAATGATGCTTATTCGTCCTCAAAGCACATGGAATGCAACTTGATGCAATGCTAAAAATGATGCATCAAAATAATTCGTAATTTCATTTGGGTGACATATATGATTTTAGAAAGCCACCAAATCAAAGCAAGAAAAGTGCATTTCGACTTCTCAGAATCTTCAGTGTGCTGGATGAAAAACGATCCACTTTGTTCTCATGTGGCAAATGGAATCAACATGCTTTTACCTGCTGGTGAATTTTGGTTTTGTCGCGTATTTAATAAAACCATCCCTCTCATAACAGATGAAAAATTAAAAGAAGATGTTATTGGATTTATTCGCCAAGAAGCTACTCATGCTCGCGCTCATGAAAATGTACAAGATTTTTTAAGGGAAAATGGCTACGACGTTCAAGATCAACTAAATCGTGCCCACTTCTTATTTAATATACTTTTAGGTGATAAGCATTTGGGACTTCCAATACTTAGAAATAAAGCACTTGAAGAATATTGGTTATTATTCCGTGTTGGTATTATCGCTGCGATTGAACATTTCACTGGAACTATTGGTCAATGGACACTAGAAAGTAAGTCTTGGGATTCAGCAGACCCAGCGATGGCTGATTTGTTTCGTTGGCATCTAGCTGAAGAAGTAGAACATCGTTGTGTAGCCTATGATTTATTTGAGCATCTTGTAAAAAATAAATTTGGCTTCTATCTATCTCGTCAAGCGATCATGATGGTGATCTTTCCTCTGTTCATTTATCTACTTGCTGATTTTGCCCGTGGTTTAGCAACTCAAGATTTAGAGAATGAGAAAATGCAAAAGCTCGTTCGCCAAAGTTTCTTTAATTTCATTCGCGAGTTTGAAAAAACTGCGACTCAAACAGACCATCTTCCTACGATTAAATATTTGTGGAAAGCAACGCTACGCTGGGTTTCTCCGAAGTTTAATCCTGTCGATGAAGGCAATACAGAACAAGCATTGGCATATATGGCTCAATCTCCTGCCGTCAAGTTCTTTGAGCAACAAGACCATCGCTCAAAAGTCAGTTAAGGTTTAAGTTTAGATCAAAACAAAAAAGATAATTTAAAGTAGACTTTAAATTATCTTTCCTCCCTTGCAATGGTAAATTTAGTTTCACTTAATTACGGGCTATAACTTTATCAATTTTACCATTCGTTATCATTTTTGCCTTTTGTGATTTTCTATACATTTTTTCTGATATGCTACAGGTTGAAGTTGAGTTAGTACTTTGGGTCAAGGGGAAAGTTTAGATGTTGCAATGGTTTGAGAAATTAGTTGATCCTTATCCAACAAAAGACTTAAACAAACCATTACCAACCACTTTTTTTGCCTTTGTTTGGCAAGCCACTGAGGGCGTTCGACCTTTTTTATTTTTACTGATTTTATGTGCTGCAGCTGCTGCTTGTTTTGAAGCTTTATTTTTTTCATATATCGGAAAACTGGTTGATTGGCTCAGTAAAAGCCAACCAGATACCTTTCTAGCAACAAATCAACAGAATCTGACTATCCTTATTAGCATTTTATTTGCGAATATATTTTTTGTAAGTATTCAATCAATTATTAAACATCAGGTTTTATTTAGTAATTTCCCAATGCGTATGCGTTGGCGCTTTCACAATTTACTCTTACAACAAAGTTTAGATTTCTTCCATACGGATTTTGCAGGTCGACTCTCTGCCAAAGTTATGCAAACAGCTTTAGCTGTGCGTGAATTTTGGATGATTTTAGGCGACATGTTGGTCTATGTACTTATCTATTTCATTACGATTAGTCTTGTACTTGGCTCAATTTCGCCTGTACTTATTGTTCCATTACTTTTATGGTTGGCATTGTTTATCGGTATCGCGAGCTACTTTATTCCTCGACTAGGTCGCGTCTCTCAAGAGCAAGCCGATGCACGAGCTGTGATGACAGGACGTGTTACTGATGCATACACCAATATTCAAACAGTGAAATTGTTTGCACATGCTGGTCGTGAAAGCCAATATGCAAAAGAATCCATGAAAGAATTCATGGTGACTGTTTATAAGCAAATGCGATTGGCTGTCAAATATCAAATCTGTATTCGTCTTCTTAGCGCATTTCTCTTTATTAGTGTTATTGGTACATCAGTTTGGCTTTGGACCGAAGGCCAAGCTGCACTAGGCGTAATCGCGGCCACAACCGCAATGGTACTTAAACTTGATAGCTTAGCTGAGTTTATCATGTGGCATGTCACCATGCTTTTTGAGAACGTAGGTACGATTCAAGATGGTATGAAAACATTAGGTAAGCCAATCGAGATTCAAGATAAACCAGATGCGACTGAACTCAAAGTCCCTCATGGTGAAATTAGTTTTGAAAATGTCAGTTTTGCTTATAACGAGAAAAACGTTATTGATCACTTTAATCTAACCATCAAACCTGGTGAGAAAATTGGCATTGTAGGTCGATCAGGAGCAGGAAAATCAACGTTAATCCAACTGCTTCTACATTTTTATTCGATTCATCAGGGTCGTATTCTTATCGATAGTCAAGATATCCATCAAGTGACTCAAGATAGTCTCCGTGCAAATATTGCACTGGTCACCCAAGACACCTCTCTACTACATCGCACTGTTGCGGAAAATATTAAATATGGTCGACCAAACGCTACCCTTGATGAAGTATATCAAGCAGTTAAAAAAGCAAAGGCTGATGAGTTTATTCCTCAACTAAGTGATCAAAAAGGTCGTGTAGGCTTCGATGCATATGTGGGTGAACGTGGTGTCAAACTATCAGGTGGACAACGCCAACGTATTGCAATATCGAGAGTTTTCCTCAAAGACGCCCCTATTTTGATACTTGATGAAGCAACCAGTGCTTTAGATTCTGAAGTTGAAGCCGCAATTCAAAGCAGTTTAAATGACTTGATGGTAGGCAAAACGGTTATTGCAATTGCACACCGATTATCTACTATTGCACAAATGGATCGTCTCATTGTTCTTGATCAAGGCAAAATTGTCGAGCAAGGCACACATGAGCAACTCATTGCAAATGATGGCTTGTATGCCCAACTATGGAAACGTCAAACAGGCGGTTTTCTTGTTGAGCAACGAGTAACTCAGCAGGATAAAGAATAATGTTGTATTTAGAAGATTTGAAAATTGGAGATCGTTTCATCAGTCGTGAGTATGAAATGACACTTGAAGAAGTTAAACAGTTTGCAAGTCAATACGACCCTCAACCCTTTCATCTCGATGAACAAGCAGCAGCTCAACATCCAATTTTTCAAGGCTTAGCTGCAAGTGGTTGGCATACATCAGCCGTAACGATGCGTCTTTGGACTGAGTGTTTCCCTATTGCAGGCGGTTTACTGGGTTCAGAGTCAAGTTTACGTTGGCCAAGGCCAACACGGGTTGGCGATAAAATCCATGTGGAAGTTGAAATTACTGCAATTGTGCCATCAAAAACCAAAAATGATCGTGGTATCGTCAGCTACGTAACACAGGCTTTGAACCAACACGGTGATGTGTTATTAATATCTACTACCAAAATTATGGTTTTTAGAAAACCTTCTTGATTTTTGAACATTTGGTGACTCTCTTGTCCAACAATTTTTATGATTCAATCTTTTATTTCATGCAAATATGTTCGAGACCTAGATGTTTAAAAGATATGGGCAAAAATTGATGAGCGCCACGGAAAGCACATGAAAACAACCTCAACTCGTCAAGATCAAGGAATACCAGGCGTTTACGGCTTATTGCTATTAGATGTCGTTTCACGTTGGGGATACAACGATGAAACTTTATTTGCTCCATTTCATTTGACTAGCGAACTTCTAGCAGATCCTAACTATAGAATTCCAACACCTGTAGCAAACGAATTAGTAAAACATGCATTACGCCTGACAGGTGAAAGTACACTTGGCTTTCACTTAGGCACACAGATGCGTATTTCAATTCACGGTTTTATTGGCTATGCCATTATGACCGCACATGAAATTACTGATGCGATAGCCCTTGCGAGTCGTTTCATCCAATTACGCTTACCTTTTTTACAACTTTATTTCTCGACTTTTGGTCCCAAAGCCACCCTACAACTGCAATGTGATATTGATTTAGAGCCACTCAGAACGGAGATTATTCTAGGGCTGACGATTGGCATCATGACCATGGCAAAGGCATTAACTGGTATTGAAGATCTTCAAAGTGAAGTGGATCTAGATTTTCCAGAACCCGAAGGTTTTGATAAATATAAAGACAAGTTGAATAGTACGATCCGTTTTAACCAGCCACATTTAATATCGAGTTTTGATAAAAAATATCTTGGTTTAAAAATGGTGAATGCTGATCCAATCGCAAGCCAAATCGCAATTAACCAATGTGAATCTGAATTATCAGCATTGGGTGAGCGTCGTCGTCTAGCGATGCGTGTTCGTGATATTTTAACCAATTCTGAGCAACACTATTTAAGTATTGAGAGTGTTGCAGAACGCCTTCATATGTCTGACCGTACCCTCAAACGACAATTAGCTGCTGAAGGAACATCTTTTTCAACACTAGTCGATGAAGTTCGATATCGTCATGCGACTTCTCTGCTCTCCCGAACAGATTACAGTTTGGAACAAATTGCAGATGAATTAGGTTATTCTGATGTCGCTAACTTCAGTCGTGCATTCAAACGCTGGAGTGGTCGTAGTCCGAGTAACTGGCGCAAAGACCCATATTTGTAATATTTTCAGTGCATCATTTATTGATGCTTTTGTTTTTATTGAAAAACCTGTATAAAGCCAAACAAAAATGATGAGACAGATTTTTAAGGAGTTGTCATGAATCATCCAGAAGATTTGAAATATGCGCGCACGCATGAATGGGTAAGAATCGAGGGTGACCTTGTTGTTACAGGTATTACTGATCACGCTCAAGATGAGTTAGGTGATTTAGTATATGTAGAAACTCCAGAAGTTGGCAGCCAAGTTACGGCTACTGAACAAGCTGGAATTGTTGAATCTGTAAAAACAGCTTCTGACATCCATGCTCCTATTTCAGGAACTGTGGTTGAAGTAAATACTGCACTTGAAGATGATCCTGACTTTGTCAATGAAGAACCATATGGAAAAGGTTGGATTTACAAAATCAAACCAGACAATATGGCTGATGTTGAAAAATTACTTTCAAATACAGAGTATGAATCAGGTTTGTAATTTTCGATTATATTTAAAAAAACCCAGTGTTTGATCACTGGGTTTTTTATTAGATAGTTATAAAAAGTTTGATGAGGTTAAGCCCATTTACTAAAGCTAACAACTGGTGAACAAGTATTGTTCTAAAACAACTATAAATAGCCGAGTTATCGCAAGCAAAACCATGATGTTTAGCATCTAAAACTTTATAAAAACTTTTGCATAAGCATTTTGATTATCTTAAAAACTCAGAATATTAGTCATAAACTTTAATTTATAGTTCAAAATATAAGCATTTTGAGATAATAAACTGCAAAACTTCGACTTAAATCAGCTACTCAAGCCGATGCTTCTCGTATATTTTTTTAATTTTAAAAGTAAATGTTTCAACTTTGTAACAGATGTGAATACTTTGAATATTTTTCAGCCAAATAAAATACATTTGTTATGATAAAAAAGTCTAATTTATTTAATAAAGAAATTAAAATTCATACACTTAATTTAAATTACACAAACAATACAGTTCATATACACAATTATAACAGTTTTTTAAAAATCATTCGTGATTGAATCTGTGACCTTATCAGTCTTATTAGAATAGTAAATCATTTTTGGCTATTCAGATGTGATTGCAAAATTATGGATATGTAAGGACAAGCATCCATTATGAATTTTTCTAATCCCACCGTTGTTGTGTTCGTGGTATATATTCTTGCCATGCTCGGTATAGGTTTATACGCCTATTTCTCCACCAAAAACCTAGATGATTATATTCTCGGAGGACGTAGTCTAGGTAGTTTTGTCACCGCTTTATCTGCTGGTGCATCGGATATGAGTGGTTGGTTACTCATGGGTTTACCTGGTGCCATTTACTTGACTGGATTATCAGAATCATGGATTGCGATCGGGCTAATCATCGGTGCATGGCTTAACTGGTATTTGGTTGCTGGACGTCTACGCGTTCATACCGAAGTACAGAATAATGCACTAACATTACCAGATTATTTCACTGGTCGTTTTGATGATCAGAAGAAAATTTTGCGTGTCACATCTGCGTTGATCATTCTGGTTTTCTTTGCAATTTACTGTGCTTCAGGCATGGTTGCTGGTGCTCGATTGTTTGAAACACTATTCCATATGCCTTATGAAACTGCCTTATGGTTAGGTGCTTTTGCAACAATTGGCTATGTGTGTGTTGGTGGCTTCTTAGCAATCAGCTGGACGGATACTTTCCAAGCAGGTTTAATGATCTTCGCTTTATTGCTTCTTCCAATTGTGACATACATGTCATTAGGAATTGGCGCAGAAGAATTTACTGCTTTGGTAGAAACTGCTCGCCCACATGCTTACGACTTTGTCTCGAATCTAAGTTTTGTTGCGATCCTCTCAGCAGCAGCATGGGGCTTAGGCTATTTTGGTCAACCTCACATTCTGGTACGCTTCATGGCAGCTGACTCAGTAAAATCTATTCCAGCAGCTCGTCGCATCGGTATGACTTGGATGATTCTATGTTTAGCTGGTGCTGTTGGTTCAGGTTTCGTTGGTATCGCTTACTTCCAGCAACACCCAGAACTTGCTGCCGCGGTAGCAGGTAACCATGAAACAGTATTCATGGAACTCACAAAAATCTTATTCAACCCTTGGGTTGTAGGTGTAATCTTAGCTGCAATTCTATCTGCAATTATGAGTACGCTAAGCTGTCAGTTACTGGTATGTTCAAGTGCTTTGACTGAAGATTTGTACAAAGGCTTTATCCGTAAAAATGCGTCTCAAAAAGAACTCGTTTGGATTGGTCGTGCAATGGTACTTGCAGTTGCATTACTTGCGCTGGTGTTAGCTCAAAACCCTGACAGTAAAGTTTTAGGTTTGGTTGCTTATGCTTGGGCTGGTTTCGGTGCAGCATTCGGTCCTTTGATTATTCTTTCATTGTTCTGGAAGCGTATGACATTGAACGGTGCACTTGTGGGTATGGTTGTCGGTGCAGTTACCGTGATTGTTTGGAAAAACTTCTTCGGTGAAACAGGCATCTACGAGATTATTCCAGGTTTCGCATTCGCATTTGTCAGCATCGTGGTTGTAAGTTTGCTTGGTAAAGCACCAAATGCAAATGTTACTAGCCGCTTTGAACAAGCTGAAGAAATCTATGCTAGAGACATGAAATAATTCTTCAAAAAATTTAAGGGGCTTTAAAGCCCCTTTTTTTGATTCAAAATTTTGTCCTCGATTTGATTTTTATCTTCGAGCTATCCTTCACAACCTGCATCACGGGATAACTCCGTGTTTCTTTGACACCAGGTAACTGCCACAAAATCTGCCCTGCAATGCGGCGAAACTCCTCCATCCCGGCACTGCGCAATTTGATTAGAAAATCAAAGCCTCCACTCACCATATGGCATTCCACGATTTCAGAGTATTGCGTTACTGCATCAATAAAATCATCAAGTACGTTTGGGGTCGTTTTATCTAACAGTACCTCAACAAATACTAAAAAATTCGCATTAAGCTTCGCTGGATTAAGCTTTGCTTCATAGCCTAGAATAAATTCATCCTTTGTAAGCTTCTGCACACGAGCCATGACGGCTGTAGGAGATAGGTTCACTAATTCAGCTAATTTGCTGTTAGAAATTCTTCCATCTGTTTGAAGAATATCCAGAATTTTTAGATCTGTTCGATCTAATGTAGAAATAGGGCCATTCAACTGAATTTTCCTCTAAAAAATGGACTAAATATAGTGAGTTACTCGGGTTTTATTCTGTAATCATAAATTATCTAAACCTCTCTACTCAATATGTTCTAGAGATTGTTATTGGAATTTAGTATGAATACTTTGGATACTCCCGCACAAATGGACACAGCTCACAACGACGGTGGTTATATCACCGAATTTAAAGAAAAAAGTGAGTTTGAGCAACGCATTAATACAGCTTGGCGACGTGCTGAACCTGAAGCTGTCGCTGAACTTGCTGAAGCCGCAAATATCTCACCAGATCCCGATCAAAAAATTTATGAACTTGCATTTGATCTAGCGAATAATCTACGTGAACGCAAAAGTTCTGCTGGTAAAGCAGGTATCGTGCAAGGTTTACTTCAGGAGTTCTCACTTTCTTCTCAAGAAGGTGTGGCACTCATGTGTTTAGCAGAAGCATTGCTTCGTATTCCAG
This sequence comes from Acinetobacter sp. SK-43, assembly GCF_015351505.1. NCBI lineage: Bacteria > Pseudomonadati > Pseudomonadota > Gammaproteobacteria > Moraxellales > Moraxellaceae > Acinetobacter > Acinetobacter sp. SK-43. The sequence goes on along the minus strand of NZ_JADKPY010000048.1, from coordinate 30,201 downwards.
ATACTGCGACACGTGATCTTTTGATTCGTGACAAAATCAACCAAGGCAACTGGAAAGAGCACGTAGGTCAAAGTAGCCTCATGTTCGTAAACGCTGCTGCTTGGGGTTTGATGTTAACTGGTAAGTTAATGGAAACTCCAAAACAAACAAGTTTATCGAGTGTATTAACGGGCTTATTGGCACGTAGTGGTCGCGGTATTATTCGTAAAGCGGTTGACGTCGCTATGCGTATGATGGGTGAACAGTTTGTTACTGGTGAAACTATTGAAGAAGCACTTGAACATGCTAAGCCACTTGAACATAAAGGTTTCCGTTACTCTTATGACATGTTAGGTGAAGCTGCACTCACAGATCACGATGCTGAACGCTATTACAACGACTATACCCAAGCGATTCATGCGATTGGTAAAGCATCTAATGGTCGTGGCGTCTATGATGGTCCTGGTATTTCTATCAAGCTTTCAGCATTGCATCCTCGTTACCAACGCTCGCAAATCAGTCGTGTTCACCATGAACTTTATAACAAAGTTTTCGAACTCGCATGTTTAGCTAAGCATTATGATATTGGTTTAAACATCGATGCTGAAGAATCGGAACGTTTAGAAATTTCTTTGGAAATGTTAGAGCGTCTATGCTTCGAACCTAAACTTGCAAACTGGAAAGGCATTGGCTTTGTTATCCAAGCCTACCAAAAACGTTGTTTCTTCGTTGTCGATTACATCATTGATCTCGCAAAACGCAGCAACAAACGTCTCATGATTCGCCTAGTGAAAGGTGCGTATTGGGATAGCGAAATCAAAAAAGCTCAAATTGAAGGTATGACTGACTACCCTGTGTTCACACGTAAAGTACATACAGATTTGTCATACATTGCTTGTGCGAAGAAACTTCTAGCTGCACCTGATCAAGTGTATCCGCAATTTGCAACACACAATGCACAGTCACTTGCAACCATCTACAATCTAGCTAATCCAAGCAAATACTATCCTGGTCAATATGAATTCCAATGCTTGCATGGCATGGGTGAACCACTGTATGAACAAGTTGTGGGTTCAAAAGAAGACGGTAAACTTGGTATTCCATGTCGCGTGTATGCGCCAGTTGGTAACCATGAAACCCTATTGGCTTACTTAGTTCGTCGTTTACTTGAAAATGGTGCAAACACTTCATTTGTAAACCGCATTGCAGATAAAACATTGAAAGTAGATGATTTAATTCAATCACCTATCAAAGATATTCAAACTGCTGCAAAAGAAGAAGGTCAACTTGGTTTAAAACATCCTGCTATTCCTCTTCCGCATGATTTATATCCGTTGCGTCCAAACTCAAATGGTTTCGATTTAAACAATGACACACCGCTTGCAGACTTAGATGCTACAGCCCAAAAGCTTCGTAATCACGTGTGGAAAAGCGTGCCATTACTTGGATTTGAATCAACAGTCCATGATCAAAGTAATGCTCTTGCAATTACAAACCCTGCACAAAATAGTGAAATCGTAGGTTATGTAAACGAGGCAACCAGCGCTGATGTACAACTTGCACTAGAAGCAGCAGTACAAGCAGAGCAAAGTTGGGCTGCAACAAATAAAACTGAACGAGCTGCTTGCTTAAAACGCGCTGCGGATTTGATGGAAGCTCGCATCCAAGAATTGATGGTATTACTTTGCCGTGAAAGTGGTAAAACCTATGCCAATGCGATTGCAGAAGTACGTGAAGCAGTAGACTTCTTACGTTACTACGCAACTCAAATTGAAAACTTACCTGCAAATGCACAAGTGAAGCCATTAGGTACAGTTTTGTGTATCAGCCCATGGAACTTCCCTCTTGCGATTTTCTCGGGTCAGATTGCAGCTGCGTTAGTAAGCGGCAACTGTGTGATTGCAAAACCAGCTGAGCAAACTCCATTGATTGCAGCTCAAGCAGTTCAAATGCTTTGGGAAGCTGGTGTACCACGTGGTGCGGTTCAACTTCTACCTGGTCGCGGTGAAACAGTTGGCGCGCAATTGAGCCAAGATGATCGTATCCAAGGCATCATGTTTACAGGTTCTACAGAGGTTGCAAAAATCTTGCAAAAAACTGTGGCAAAACGCTTGTCACCGAATGGTCAACCAATTCCGTTAATCGCGGAAACAGGTGGTCAAAATGCCATGATCGTTGATTCTTCTGCTTTAACCGAACAAGTCGTATTGGATGTAGTAAGTTCTGCATTTGATAGTGCAGGTCAACGTTGTTCTGCTCTTCGTATCTTATGTGTTCAAGAAGATAGTGCTGCAACAGTTGTGAAAATGTTGAAAGGTGCAATGAAACAGTTGATCGTAGGTAATCCTGCTATCTTAAAAACTGATATTGGACCAGTAATTGATACTGAAGCAAAACAAACCATTGATAATCACATTCAAAAGATGAAATCAAAGGGCTACCCTGTTCATCAATTGATGTTTAACGATGCTGTAAGCCAACAAGCACTTCCTCAAGGCACATTTGTTCCACCAACTGCGATCGAATTACCAAACCTTGATGATTTAGAGCGTGAAGTATTTGGTCCTGTATTGCATATCATCACATATAAGTATGGTGAACTTGAGCAATTGATCGATCGCATCAATGCAAAAGGTTACGGCTTAACGATGGGTCTACACACACGTATTGATGAAACGATTAATACTGTCATCCAACGCGCAGAAGTAGGCAACTTATATATCAACCGTAATATCGTTGGTGCAGTTGTTGGCGTGCAACCATTTGGTGGTCAAGGCTTATCTGGTACAGGTCCTAAAGCAGGCGGTCCATTATATATGTATCGTTTGATGGAACATTGTTCTGAAAAAGTCTTAGCAACACCATTTGCTGTTAAATCAGAAGTTTCAACTTTTGAAGCAGTTTCAAATGTTGCTTACCAAAACTTATTAACTTGGGCTAAGCAAAATATGCCTCAAGCAATTCCAACGATTCCTGCATTTGGCGTTGGTAAATTCTATGAGTTGCAAGGTCCTACTGGTGAAAGTAACCAATACATTATCTTACCTCGTCATCGTGTGCTTTCTATCGCAAATGATGAAGCGAGCCAGTTACAGCAGTTACTAGCGATTTTCGCAGTAAGCAGTACTGCTGCTGTTACTAAAGATAATGCTTTCTTGGCTAAGCATCAGAAATCTTTACCAAAAGATGTGTTAGCAGCAATTAAAGTGATTTCAGACATCGAAAAAGATGCTTTTGATGCTGTTTTACATCATGGTTCAGTTGAACAATTAACTGAACTGCAAACGAAAATTGCGAACCGTTCTGGAGCAATCGTGGGCATTACTCATCTCAAGACATATGAGCAAATTCCTCTAGAACGTCTAGTCATTGAACGAGCTATAAGTGTAAATACCGCTGCTGCCGGCGGTAATGCGAGTTTAATGACTTTATCTGAAGACTAATTTAAGTCTTCAAATCTCCCTGCCCGAACCATGTTCTACATGGTTCGGGTTTTTATTTTCTAATTTTAAGACAAATGGTTTTTACAAAAATTTCCACACCATCATGTAATGAAACCAATTCGTTTAAATCAGGGATAATCATAATTTCCCTGCACCTTTTACTGCTTTTTTTGATACCATTCCCCTTTAGTTTTTACCTACAGTTTTCTTTTTTATGACCGTATCTTACCAACAGCAACTTCAAGAGAAAGTTGAACGAATCACCGCACAATTTGCACCGTTCAATCCCCCTGCTTTAGAAGTATTTCAATCACCTGAGCAACATTTTCGTATGCGTGCAGAATTCCGTATTTGGCACACTGAAGATGATTTGTTTTATGCCATGTTTGAACGTGCTGAAGATGGTAAGCAAAAAGCTGTTATTCGTATCGATGATTTCCCGATTGCTGATAGCAGTATCAATAATTTAATGCCACGACTACTAGAAGAATTAAAAGCAACTCCGATTCTTTCGCAACGTATTTTTGAAGCAGATTTCCTATCCACTTTAAGTGGCGAAATGTTGGTAACGCTGATTTACCATCGCCGTTTGGATGCAGAATGGGAAAGTGCAGCAAAAGCACTTGCTGATAAATTAAATATTAAAATTATGGGACGTAGCCGCGGTCAAAAGGTCATTATTGGAGATGATTACGTTGTTGAACAACTTAATGTTCATGGACGTACTTTCAAATACAAACAAATTGAAAGCAGCTTTACCCAGCCTAATGCTCAAGTCTGCCAACATATGCTTGAATGGGCTTGTGATGCTGCGGAAGGTGCTCAAAAAGATTTACTAGAACTGTATTGCGGTAATGGTAACTTTACTCTACCACTGTCTCTGAAATTTAAACGCGTTCTTGCAACTGAACTTGCTAAATCATCAGTTCATGCAGCGCAATGGAATATTGAACAGAATCAAATTGATAATATTCAAGTAGCACGTTTATCAGCTGAAGAATTTACCCAAGCCTATCAAGGTGAACGTACATTTAGACGTTTATTAGAAGCTGAAATTGATATTCAAAGCTATGACTTTGACACTGTATTTGTTGATCCACCACGCGCAGGCATTGATGACGAAACGCTCAAGCTGTTACAAGGTTTTGAACATGTTATCTACATATCTTGCAACCCAGACACGCTACACGATAACTTAAAAATATTGACACAAACACACCGCATTCAGAAGTTTGCTATGTTTGATCAATTCCCTTTTACACATCATGTTGAGTCTGGTGTATTACTTGAAAAAATTTAAACAAACTATTTCAATGTAAGCATTTTTAATAGAGAGTTTTTATAACTCTCTATTTTTTATTTGAGTTTTTTATAAAAAACTTTGAAATATCAACGGTCAAGTCATTAAGTTGTCATAATTTCGTTAATAACATTAAAAATCATCGAAAAAATTGAAGTTCAACTGCTGCTTTTATCACTTATGCTGACTTGTATTTTATTTTAAAGTGACTATATTTCGATCTATGTTAGGTTGTATATGAAGGCTCTATGAGTTTTTGGCAAAAATTGTTGAATGCTGATCAACAATATAACGAACACAAGAATCAAACCTCATGTGTTGAAAATGATTGCTCTTGCAAATCAAATGAACAACTTCTTGATGCTTTAGTAAAAGCTACAGATGAAGATGTGATCAAAGGCATCAAAAAAGTCCTGATTTCTCGTGGTTATAGTCGTAAAGAATTACTTGCGATGATCAACCCACCAATCCAATAAAAATAATACCCTAATCTTTTCTGAACGAGAGGATTAGGGTTCTATAACTTACAATTGATCTGATGTGTTAATCCAAAGATTGGTCCTAAATTATATTTTCTATCATTACGTTGAATGTCTTTTAAATACAAGCTAGAAATCGATCCATCTAAATACAAAGCTTCATCTACTCTCAACTGCTGTTTAAAGAACTTTGCAAACTGATAAAAATTTATACGCTGTTCTGAAATCACGAAATATAAATGATCATCCCGTACCCCAACACCATTACGAATTTTTAAAGAATTTGAATCCTTTATAAATTGAGAATTTATTAGTCCTTTATGCACCAACATTGGTCCTGATTGTGTCGCGAAATTTGCTGTAAAGTTTGCTCTCTTATAGTCTGCTGTTGAATGAATGACAGCACCATGATCATTCCACGCTACTACACCATTTGGTTGCATAAAAAAATTACCAAAACCAGTTGATTCATTTAATTCAGAAAGCTTTTTCTTTTTTTCTATATACAACCCCACAGGCTCAAAGTTGGGATGATACATCCCAGCATTCATCGCAAAACGTAATTCTTTACATGCAGCTAAGTCGCTTTGAATATTCGAAAACTTTTGATAGAAATCACCTGTTCGAGGATTTTTTAAAAATAATTGCAAATCCTTTAAGTCATCGACCTTTATCACTTCAAATTGAACATCCTCGAATTTCATACTTTGATATTCAAATGCAAAAACTGTGGTAGCTTGAAATACCATACTTGATAGTAATAGACATCGATTCAACAACAATTTCAAATTCCTCACCATCACAAAAGTACCTACGCTAGAATATAACCTCGATTTAAATGCAAGATACAAACTCAACACATATTCACATGATTGATTGATGAAATATGCTCGATAGATTCATCTTTTTTCACTAAAATAGCTAGGTAAAATGCAATATTCTTGAATAGGCATGCAGCAGAAACATCAACGTTTTTATCTTGGCGCTCATCTCATCGTCAAACACTTTGGTTATAGCCATCATGGCATCTATGCAGGTCGTGGAAGAGTTATTCACTACTCAGGCTTTGCACATATTTTCAGAAAACATCCTATTGAAATAACGACACTAGAACGTTTTGCTCGTGATAAGCCTATTCATATTCGTTATTATGAATCACCGAAATATAAAGCTAAGGCAGTTGTACGTCGCATGCGATCACGTATGCATGAAAATCACTACCATTTGATTATCAATAATTGTGAACACCTTTGCACATGGGCGATTACAGGTATTGAATCCAGTACGCAAGTTGAAAGGATGCAACGGCGTATTGCTACGATTGGTTATGTTAGCTCTTTAATGAGTTATATGAATAGCCTGATGCTTACAATTGCTACAGCCTGCTTTGCGATCGTTTTATACATAAAAATCATGATTCGCCGTCAAGCGAAAAAATCTCTTCCCGCATACTTACTTTTAAAAGAAAAGCATGCAAAAAAGTAATATAGATTTTCAATAAGTTACTAATCTAAAAGTAACTCTTCGCAATCCAATCTACTGTTGTCTTTGCCAAATTGCATACAAATCTGAGCAGTGATTCGATTTTAATTGAGTAAACTCTAAACCCTCTTGAAATTGAGGTTCAACTCTCAATAATTCGGCAATTTTCGCAGTTGATAAACCAAATGGTTCAGCATCTGTATTGGAAAATGCAAAAAATACTTTTGAAATTCCAGCCATTCTTATTGCAGCTAGACACATTGGACAAGGTTGCCCACTTGCATAAACCGTACAATCTTCTAAATTTGGAGTAGATAATAAACGACCTGCTTCTCGTAATGCGAGCAGTTCAGCATGTGCTGTCGGATCATTCGTCAACTTAATCTGATTTACACCTGTTGAAATGATCTCATTATTTTTTACAACCAAAGCAGCAAATGGTCGACCGCCTCGTTTTACATTTTCTAGTGCTAAATCGACGGCCTGCTGTATGAATTTCTGATTATCCATCCTATCCTTCCTTGAAAATAATATTTGTGCTGTGCATTCAAATATTGGAAATACATCGATACTTGCATCTTAAGTTAATCTTAAAAATAAGGCTATACACCTTAACTCTCGCATCCAAAACACAGTATATTTCACATAATATTTTACTTTTTATATCACAAGCTATATATTGATTAGCAAATTTCATATCCAATCTACATTGAGGATTTTATGTTGGAGATAGCAGTAATCTGATAACCATATTTCAATGAAAATTTGAAATGGGTTATCAACGCGAATTTTCAGGCTTCATGCCTATCTTTGCTTTTGATTACTTAATATCTGGATTCCAACATGAACCTATCCAAGTCTGAACAAAGGACTTTACACGTCTTAGCAAAAGGCGGAAAAATCGTAAAACTCAAAAATGAATCAGGACAACTCATTGCTGTAGAATGTTATAGCCGTGAAGGTTTTGTATTATCTGATTGCACACTCGATGTTTTTCGAAAACTTAAGAAGAAAAGATTGATCAAATCACAGGAAGGTCAACCCTATCAAATCAATTTGAATGGGCTTAGAAACGTACGGCCTCAACTCGATAATCAATAAACATCCTTAATCATCATCTGATGAAGCAATAACATGATTTTGCTTCATCAGTGATTTAAAAAAATACTAGGTAACTAAAATGAACATTCGAATCCGTAATGAACAGAACACTGACATCCAAGCCATTTTTGATTTAACACAATCAGCATTCTCACATGTTGAATATTCAAGCCACACTGAACAATTCATTGTAAATGCGCTGAGAGAAAATAATCAGTTAACCCTTTCTTTAATCGCTGAAATTAACAATCAAGTTGTTGGGCATATTGCCTTTTCACCAGTCTCTATTTCAGATCGTACGACAGATTGGTATGGTTTAGGCCCAATTTCAGTTCTACCTGAATATCAATCAAATGGTATAGGCTCTCAACTTATCAAAGAAGGTTTGAATAAGATCAAGGCACTAAATGCAAAAGGATGCGTATTACTCGGTGATCCTAATTATTATGGAAAATTTGGCTTTAAGGCTGATGCTAGATTGATCTTAGAAAATGTTCCAGCAGACTATTTTCAAATTCTTGCTTTTACCGATCACATACCAAGTGGTTATGTGACTTATTCAGAAGCATTTAATGCTACCGCATAGTCATTTTCTCTAGATAATGAGCAAATAAAAAAGCTCACGGCTATTGAGCGTGAGCTTTTTTGAAGTTTGAGTACTTCGATATTACTTAGCAGCAGTTGCTTCAGTTGTAATATTTACAGTGATCTTATCCCCTACATTCGGAACATAGTTTCCGATACCAAATGCAGAACGATCAAATGAAGTCGTTGCATTAAATCCAATTGCAGGTACTTTAGCCATTGGATGCTCACCTTGTTTATTCAGCACAGCATCTAAAACCACAGGCTTTGTCACACCTTTAACGGTTAAGTTACCCGTAATTTTGAAATGTTTCTTGTCTTTAGTTTCTACTTTAGTACTTTTAAAAGTGATATTCGGATATTTAGCTGCGTTAAACCAAGCTTCTTCTTGGAACTCTTTATCCAAAGCAGGAACATTTGTATTCACACTGCTGATTGGAATAATCACATCTACAGAAGAGTTTGATGGTTTAGCATTATCAACTTTAATCACACCTTGAATATCAGTGAAATTCGCGCTCGGAGTTGAAAAACCAAAGTGATTCCAGCTAAACACTGTTGCTGTATGTGTTGGATCAATTTTATAGTCTACTGGTGCAGCTAAAGTTACAGAACTTGCGATGGCAACGGCTAAACCTAAGCTTAATGTTTTAAATTGCATTTTTCGTATCCTTGTTTGATATAGTGATTAGTGTATACATCAAGTATTTTTAATCATTATTCTTTATAAAACGATATGTTTCATCAGTGCAACAATAAAAGGGTTACAGCGCATATTAAACTCAATATGATTATACAGATTCGATACTAGACAATTGGATAGTTCATTCGTATTCTCGATTGATCTATGATTTTTTTAATTTAAAAAGATTCACAACAAGGTAAATCATGACTTATTCTACCCAAGCACTCAGCACATCAACTCCCTATCGCGTTACACTGACGAACTCTTCTGGGCACACTTGGTATTCTGATGAACCTGCAGATAAAGGCGGTCAAGATACTGCACCAAATCCAATACAATTATTATTATCTGCTCTGGGCGCGTGTACGACGATCACCTTAGAAATGTACGCCAATCACAAAGGAATTAAACTTGAACACGTTCAAGTAGATCTTTCATTGAATCCAAATGGTCAACCAGAGTCTGGTCAAAATAACATTGAGCGTAAGATCATGCTTAAAGGTGAATTTACCGAAGATCAGCACAAACGCTTGTTAAAGGTAGCAGAAAGCTGCCCTGTTCATAAATTATTGACTTCTAATATTTCGATTCAAACTGAACTTAGCATTTAATTTCAATCACAAAAAAAGCGCCCTAATCAGGACGCTTTTTAACTCTTAATTCAATTAAGCAGTCAATTCTTTAACAGCAGCGACAACTGCTTCCGTCGTGATACCAAAGAATTGGAACAAATCTTTCGCTGGTGCAGATTCGCCATAAGTGGTCATACCAATCACTTTGCCATCTAAACCAACAAATTTCCACCAGTAATCCACATGGGCAGCTTCAACCGCTACACGTGCACGGATATGCGCAGGCAGTACCGCTTCACGATACGCCGCATCTTGCTTCATAAACTCTTCAGCACATGGCATAGATACAACACGCACACCTTCAAGCTGTGCATATGCTTCCATCGCCAATGAAACTTCTGAACCAGTCGCAATGATGATTGCTTTCAACTCGCCTTTTTCTTCAGCAAGCACATAACCACCTTTTGCAACGTTTTGAATTTGAGCTTCATTACGTGCTTGGAATGGCAAGTTTTGACGAGAGAAGATTAATGCTGTTGGACCTTCTTTACGCTGAAGAGCAGATTTCCAAGAAACAGCCGCTTCAACCGTATCACATGGACGCCATGTATTTAAATTAGGCGTACCACGTAATGATGCAATTTGCTCAATTGGCTGATGTGTTGGACCATCTTCACCTAAACCGATTGAATCATGTGTATATATATGAATCACGCGTTGTTTCATTAATGCAGACATACGTACCGCATTACGCGCATACTCCATAAACATTAAGAATGTTGCAACGTAAGGAACAAAACCACCGTGTAAAGCTACACCGTTTGCAATTGCGGTCATACCGAATTCACGAACGCCGTAATAAACGTAGTTACCCGCAGGATTATCTTGTAAGCCTTGGCAACCTTTCCAAAGTGTTAAGTTAGAACCAGCCAAGTCAGCCGAACCACCTAATAATTCAGGCAGTAATGGACCAAACGCTTGTAACGTATTTTGGCTTGCTTTACGAGTTGCAATTGTTTCAGCTTTTGCATTTGTTTCAGCAATGAATGCATCGGCTTGTGCAGCAAATTCTGCAGGTAAGTCACCGTTGATGCGACGTAACAATTCAGCTGCTTCAGTTGGATATTTTGCTTGGTATTGTGCAAACAATTCATTCCAAGCGGCTTCAGAAGTTTGACCCTTAGCTTTTGCATCCCAAGCTGCATATACATCTTCTGGAATAACAAACGCTTCTTCTTTCCAACCTAATGCTTCACGTGTTAAAGCGATTTCATCTTTACCAAGTGGCGCGCCGTGGCAGTCTTCTTTACCTTGTTTATTCGGAGAACCTAAACCAATAATCGTTTTACAGATAATGATCGTTGGTTTATTGCTTTCAGCTTTCGCTTCAACAGTTGCTTGACGAATCGCATCAGCGTCATGCCCGTCTACACGAAGCACTTGCCAGCCATAAGCTTTGAAACGTTGCTCAGTATCATCACTAAACCAACCTTCCACTTCACCATCAATTGAAATCCCGTTGTCATCGTAGTAAGCAATCAACTTACCAAGACCTAAAGTACCTGCAAGTGAACATACTTCGTGCGAAATACCTTCCATCAAGCAGCCATCACCAAGGAAACAGTAAGTGAAGTGATCAACAACATTTAAACCGTCTTTGTTGAACTGAGCAGCTAACGTTTTTTCAGCTAAAGCAAAACCTACTGCATTCGCAATACCCTGACCTAATGGGCCAGTTGTTGTTTCAATACCTGGTGCATAACCATATTCAGGATGACCAGGAGTTTTAGAGTGTAATTGGCGGAATTGCTTTAAATCTTCAATAGACAAATCATAACCAGTCAAATGCAATAATGCATATTGCAACATTGAGCCATGACCATTAGACAATACAAAACGGTCACGGTTCGCCCATTGTGGGTTTGTTGGGTTATGATTTAAAAATTCGCGCCAAACTACGTCAGCGATATCTGCCATCCCCATTGGAGCACCAGGATGCCCTGAGTTTGCTTGTTGCACAGCATCCATAGCCAAGACACGAATTGCATTTGCAATACGACGTTCATTTAAAGGGGTTGTCATAAGTCAGAATCCGATTAAATCAATAAGATGAGAGAAGATGAGAAATCATCTTTCAAAAACTGCGACTATTGTCTTAAAAAAACAAGATGGGGTAAAGTGCAATACACGATATTTCTTATATTTTGATCATTCAAATACAATTCTTTATGTAAATGTTCACCGTGTAAACAACATGTAAAATACAATCATTCAAATATGAAAATTTACAATTCAGAAAAACTTTATTAATTAAAGCATTAATATTAGTTTTACTTATACACATATCAATAAAAACATGATGAAAATGAAATAATTTCATGCTTTTTAGTCAGCTTGTGCTAGTCCTATACGCCAAGTCGATGTAACATACTCTGTCTTTTTGAAAATAACCATGATAGGACGTTCATGCGCGAGTATGCTGTTTTTACTTCAGAATCTGTAAGCGAAGGTCATCCAGACAAAATGGCTGACCAAATTAGTGATGCTATTTTAGATGCAATCCTAAAAGAAGACCCGTATGCGCGTGTCGCTTGTGAAACATTAGTAAAAACAGGCGCTGTTGTTCTTGCTGGTGAAATTACGACTACAGCAAACGTGGACTTTGAAGCGATTGTACGTCAAACAGTTAACGGAATCGGTTATCATCATTCTGATTTAGGTTTTGATGGCTCTACATGTGCTGTCATCAACATGATTGGTAAGCAGTCACCTGAGATTGCTCAAGGTGTTGACCGTCAAAAACCAGAAGATCAAGGTGCTGGCGACCAAGGCTTGATGTTCGGTTACGCAAGCCGTGAGACAGATGTTCTTATGCCTGCGCCTATTTCATACGCTCATCGCCTCATGGAACGTCAAGCAGAATTACGTCGTTCAGGTGCTTTACCTTGGTTACGTCCAGATGCAAAAAGCCAAGTTACATTTGCTTATGAAAATGGTATGCCAGTTCGTTTAGATGCAGTTGTATTATCAACTCAGCACGATCCTGAAATCACCCAAGCTCAGTTAAAAGAAGCAATTATCGAAGAAATTATTAAACCAATTATTCCTGCTGAAATGTTTCATGCTGAAACCAAGTTCCACATCAATCCTACAGGTATGTTTGTGATTGGTGGTCCTGTAGGTGACTGTGGTTTAACTGGTCGTAAAATTATTGTTGATACATACGGTGGGATGGCCCGTCATGGTGGTGGTGCTTTCTCTGGCAAAGACCCATCAAAAGTAGACCGCTCTGCAGCTTATGCTGGACGTTATGTCGCGAAAAATATCGTTGCTGCAGGTCTTGCTGACAAATGTGAAATCCAAGTCAGTTATGCAATTGGTGTTGCAGAACCTACTTCTATTTCAATTAATACATTTAATACAGGCAAAGTATCAGATGAGCTTATTGTTCAGCTAGTACGTGAACATTTTGACTTACGTCCGTATGGTATTACGCGTATGTTGAATCTAATTCAACCGATGTATAAACAAACTGCAGCATATGGTCACTTCGGTCGCGAAGGTTCTGACACTGCATTTACATGGGAAAAGACAGATAAAGTTCAGATCCTTAAGGATGCTGCTGGACTTTAAACCCACACATAAAAAAGCTCGCATGATGCGAGCTTTTTTTATTCCCCAACTTTTAATTTCCCGAATTCATATTGTCTTGCTTTAAAACTTCAAAAATAGATGTATTTTGAACAGGCTGTTCTTCTTGATGATGTTGCGAATACATATGCGCAAGCTTCACAATAACAACTACAGCCAAACATGCTGCCACACAAAACATCCAAAGCCCATACGGACTCCTAATGTGTTGCGAACCGCAATGTGGACACTCTTTATCAGTTGAAGCAACAACCTTGTCACAGCATGCACAATGATATTGATATAACATCATTTTTCCTCCCGATTGTTATTTTTTATTTTCTTTTTACAACAATTTTTACCGTCGCACTTTTATCCTATGAGAAATAAATCAAGATTTCAATCTTGATTTATGACCTTACCAGCTCATTTAACAAAAATAATATGTCATTTTTATGAAATCATTACAATCGAGGTAAATTCAGTAATTAGGTATTATTTTGATCTTTCACATAATTTTGCTAAAATATTTGGCTATGATCAAAGAGTAAATATCATGACTCAATTAATTAATAAAGGTGGATTTCGCGAACGAGCAAATCGCAGTAGAAAATACAAACAATCAGAAAATGAAGTTACGACATTAACTCCAACACAATATAAAAAGAGTGCTGAAACACAAAACCTATCTGAAAATTTAGAACAAAGCACAGATACAGATACAAGCAAACAAAAATAAAAAAGCACGCTTTAGAAGAGCGTGCTTTTTTTAAAAAATTACAACTTAGTTTACATCTTTAAATTCGATTTTCTTTTGATCTGATTTCACTTCTCTCGCTTCACCATCAATAATGGTTGAATCGCGGTATTGACCACCGCCCTGTTGATTTTGCATTTCTTGCATTTGGCGCATCAAATCAGCAAAAGGATTTTGTCCAGCAGCTCCGCCGCCTCCCATACCACCCATCATTTGATCCATCATCGCTTGCTGACGTTTGGCCATTGTTTTCATCAAAGCATTACGAAAAGCTGTTTGTACAGAAGGAATCAACACCAATAAAGCAAGTACATCAGAAATTAATCCTGGAATCATTAAAAAGAAACCAGACATTGCTAATGCAAGTTTCTTAGTAACAGCAGGATCTGCGCCTAATTGCCCTGTCATTTGCATCTGCTGCAATTGAGGCATGATATTAGCAGTGCTAGAGCGAACAAGGTTTAAACCAATAAAGAAAGCAAGCACAAACCAGAAGAAGACATACCACATACTTCCAACGAGGTCACCCACGCCAATCCATACTAAAACCTCAGCAATAGTACCTAAAACCACGATAAGAAGTAGATTCATCTCAAATCTCAAAAAATAAAAAACTTGTGTCAGCTCAATTGATCATTCTTATATATTAATCAATACGAACTCAATAAATTAAGATATGGGTACAATTTCGAATTTATCAAGTTTTGCGGCTTACCCTATTTTCAGAAACACTCTCATCTGAAGACATTCAAGATGAGAGCTTATAATTTTTATAAATGTTAGCCACAGCTCGCATTTAAGATTTTCTTAGAGCTTGGGTCTATCGTAACAGTAACTCGATTTTCACGATAATCCATTGTTACGGGCTGATTTGGTGCAACTGTGCGAACAATTTCTGATTGAGTTTTTTGTTTAATTTGTTGATCACTTAACCCAGACTGACCAATTAATTTTTGAGCCTCTTCCGCATCGCATTTAGGTTGATTTGCTCTAAAAAGCTCCCACTCTTCTACAACTTTACCATTCGGTAATTTACAGTATCCGACCTGACCATTCGCTTCATTTCTAATTTCTAATTGCCCGCCTTGCTCTATACAATATTGGCTGGCTGGATTAGGCATACCAATTTTAGGAGGAGACACATCTTTATTTGGAGTAGATGAGCATGCTGATATTGAAAGGAATACCGTACTGATGATGAATAACTTTTTCATGAAATTAAATTCTTATGTGTAAAAAATTAAAGATATCAAAAAAATTTAGAAATTATGTCGATGATTTGAAACAGAAAAATAATTTGAATATTTGTAGAATGTTAGCTTAACAATACAACTTATTAAAAAAATATACTTTAGATGTATTTATGATCTATGCCATTCAAAGATCATTCTTATCAGGCTAAAGTTTCTAAATTATCTCTACTGGATAATGATGTATTCAAGCCTAATCGCTCGGTCAACCAAATAATGCGTTTTTATTTTATAAAAAAAAGGCCGAGTATTAATCCACTCATCCATCTCTAGAAGTGCAAGTGTGTAACCAGCAATAGCAGAAAAATCTTTTGTTTCTATGGCATCCATAGGCTTATCCTTTTTTATTAAGCCTATCACATAGCAAACACGGTCAGGAAGATAAAATTTTCCCTCAACAGTCACTTTGATAACGCATAAAAAAACACCCTTAGGTGCTTTTTAATTACAAACTTGTTACTAGCAAGACAACAAAGCTAAATAACAATGTCCCTAATGATCTTTTACACTGCACGTGAACTTCATGTTCAAACCCTTGAGTGTATTGCTCTATGTTATCCATAACCGCATGCTCATCAAATGTACGCTGATCTTTAATCTGCCGAAATAATCGTCGAATTGAAATTAGCAAAAAGTCGTAGAGCATGCAATACTTTTTTAACATTGGGTTTAAACAATTAATTTAGCAGAAGAAGAAATTTGATAGATTTATGGTTTTTTTACCATAAAAAAAGCCCACCAAAGTGAGCTTTTTTCTGCGGTATACTATTAGTTTTGAGCAACTACAGTAATACCAGTTGCTTGTGGGCCTTTTTTGCCTTGAGCAACAGTAAATGACACGCGTTGTCCTTCATGAAGAACTTTGAAACCATTGCTTTGGATTTCGCTAAAATGAGCAAAAACATCTTGTCCAGAATCAGCATGGATAAAACCAAAACCTTTAGTTTCGTTGAACCATTTAACTGTACCAGTCGCAGTGTTAGACATATCTTTAACCTATTTAAAAAATTCGGGATGCTTAGCAGCAAATAACTTGGAGTAATAAAACTTTGAGACTAAAATCTGATAAAACGAGAGGTTTAACTAAACTACGAAATTAAAGATTTGCTGAATCAACAGTGTTATTCTTCTAGTTAAGAACCACTATACACGAGTTTGCTTTTTACAAGCAATAAATATCTGCTTATTTATATAGATAATTTTCAATTATTATTTAGGAAATTAGATTTTTTATATTTAATTATTGAATTATAAGGATTTTATATTGATAAAAAAGCTAAAAAAACAATTATAACTAAGAGAATAATCCAATAAAGCCCAACCTAAAAATGTAACAATATTTCTATGTTAGGCGCAAATATGACTAATTTAGTCGATACAACTGGTTTGGTGATGTATAAAAACTTCTACCATCAAGATTAAATTCAATTTCTTGACCAGATTGTAAAAGGATTTTTTTTCCTACCTCAACCCATTTAAAGCCATTAAGCGTGCTTTGCTGACGTTTGAGGGGAATAATTTGTACATTGATTTCATTGCCATTTGTGGCTGTGGCAATATGCCATTCATTGATAATTTTCAAAACTTAAATACTCATGACTGAGCTCAAGTGACAACTTGGATTTACTACAACACTAGGTAAGGAAACAGAGCATAACTAGGATTTAATAATAATTTTAGCTTTTTAGGTTTATTTCAGCTAACTCGTTACTGTTTAAGAAAACAACAACGTTTTTATAGATCACAGAGCAAAATAAATTGGATGCGGGGGTTGGATTTGAACCAACGACCTTCGGGTTATGAGCCCGACGAGCTACCAGACTGCTCCACCCCGCATCAGCGAGTTAGCTTTATACGCCCTTAGCTAATTTAATGCAAACTTTTTCTCCATAAATCTTTAAAAACTAAAATACTTGCTCATATTTAATACAAAAAAGGAAATTCTTTACGTCATTCAAATAATTCAAACAAATTTTTTAAATCACACTCCTACTAGTCAAAATCTTTTAAATCGACTCTTTAAATGACTGAAATTTTTACCAACAAAAAATTGTACAAGGCAAAAGGCTATATGTAACAATATCAACATTCTTTTATTTTTATAGTGCTGCATGTCACTCATTATTGGTATTGATCCTGGTTCACGCTTAACAGGTTACGGGATTATCGAAAAGGATGGTAATAAGCTACGCTTTGTCGATGCGGGTACCATTCGTACAGAAACACAAGAAATGCCTGTGCGTTTAAAAAGAATTTTCGCAGGTATTGAGCGTATCGTTAAATTTCACGGTCCTACCGAAGCTGCTGTTGAACAAGTATTTATGGCTCAAAATCCTGATTCAGCACTCAAATTAGGGCAAGCTCGTGGCGCTGCGATTGCTGCCTTGGTGAATTTAGACTTACAAGTAGCTGAATACACAGCACGTCAGATTAAACAGTCTGTGGTTGGTTATGGTGCAGCCGAAAAAGAACAAGTGCAAATGATGGTGATGAAATTACTTAATCTTACTATTCAACCACAAGCCGATGCAGCCGATGCTCTAGCTGCTGCAATTTGCCATGCCCACGCTTCGGGAAGTATGAGCAAAATGGCTGTTTTAAATGCATTAGGCGGGATGGCTCGTGGACGCAGTCGTTCGAGTAGTAGAAGACGTTAAGATTTACTGATTTACAACTTGATAAATTGCCTTCCCCATTTCATGTGCTTGCAAGCCTCTAATCCCTTGTTCAGCGAGTAAATCCCCTGCTTGTGCATGTAAGCTGACAATTTCATGTAATGCGACTTGCTCATGAAATTGCGCTTTTAGACTCGCAATCATGCCTGCCAGTACATCCCCCATTCCACCCGTTCCCATTCCCGCATTACCTTGAGTGCAAATCCATAATCGATCATCCAAAGTCAGACTCCCTGCACCTTTAAGCACCCATTCTCCTGCATATTTTTGTTGTAGCTGATAAATCGCGGCAATCCGATCTTGTTCTATATCTGCTGCTTTACAACCCAACAAAGTTGCTGCCTCACCTGAATGTGGAGTTGCATAAACATGAGCACTTAATTGCTGCGGATATCGAGCCAAAAACCATAATCCATCAGCATCCAATACAACTTCTAAATGTGAATTTTTATTAAGTAAATCAAACCATAATTGATAGATCTTTTCAGCCCATTCATCTCGTCCTAACCCCATTCCAAAACAGACTGCGTCGACCTGTGTTAATAAATGTTGAATAAGCTCTTGATCAATTGCATTAATATCTCTCACCATAATATTAGGTGAACGCGCTAGAATTGCTTGATGATGTTTAGAATGGCAAACCACTGTAACTTTGCCAGCACCAGCATGAAAAGCAGCTTCAGCAGACATAATGACTGCACCCCCCATATCGGCGTGTCCACCGACGACTAGCACATGTCCATAACTTCCTTTATGACCAAAGGCTTTGCGCTTCGGTAAAGCAATTCGTTCAGGAGATAAATAAGCAAGTGGTTTTAATTCTGCATCAATTGGGATCAAGCTGACTAAATGCAGTTTTCCCACATACTCCTTGCCTTGACCTGTAAACAATCCAGCTTTATATCCCAATAGGGTAAAAGTTTGATCTGCTTCTGTTGAACAAGGTAAAGCCTGACCAGTATCAGCATGAATTCCACTAGGAATATCAACTGACACTTTGAAACCTGTTTGCAGATTATAGAGGTGAATAATATTTTGCCATTTTTGATCCAGCATTCGATTTAATCCGATCCCAAATAAAGCATCTATATGACAATCGAATATGGGTAAGTCTTGGTTTATCTCATGTTCAGACAATAAATAGTCAATTGTTTGTGTATCAACTTGTTGGCTTTGTGCGTAATGAAATGCCTGTTGTAAATCCTCAGAATGACCTAGCTCTGTAGCAAACACGGTTACTTTAAATCCCTGCTGCTTTAAAAATGCAGCTATATAATAGCCATCACCTGCATTATTGCCCTGACCACACCAGACCGCGATATGGTTAATTTTTTTAGCTAGAAATTGTTTATTTAAGTTTTGCGCTATTGTCCAAGCTGCTTGCTGCATTAAACCTAAAGAGGAATTCTGTTGAGCAAACCATCGACGCTCCCATGCTTGTATACTTTGACTATCATAAACTTGGCTATGGTAAACTGATCGTTGCATGATTTTCTCCTTATTATTGGTTTATGGCTTCCACTTCCTCATCTCACAACACTTCTCAAAAGATTGAGATTCAGCAGCTTGATCCTCAAGAACTTAAAACATGGATAAAAGCACAAGCTTTGGAATTGGGTTTTTCTGATTGTGTCATTGCCAAACCAGATGCTCAAGATCAAATGCCGAGATTTAAAGAATATTTAAAACGCGGCTATCATGCTGACATGCACTATTTAGAGGAAAACCTAGATAAACGAGCCGACCCAACTTTGCTCGTGCCAGGCACAAAAAGTATTATCTGTGTGCGTATGAACTATCTTGTAGCATCGCCAAAGCCCCGTTATGTACCATTTGAACCAAATTCAGCCATTATCGCACGTTATGCACGTGGTCGCGATTATCACAAAGTTATGCGTGGTCGACTTAAAACTTTAGCTACACGCATCAAAGAAAAAGTTGGAGATTTCGAATCACGTCCATTTGCTGATTCCGCACCAATTTTTGAAAAATCGCTTGCTGAAAGTGCAGGTATGGGTTGGACAGGGAAACATACTTTACTTATTCATAAAAAATCAGGTTCCTTTTTTGTTTTAGGTGAGTTATTTACTTCGCTTGATCTACCTTTTGATCAACCTGCAACAGCTCATTGTGGCTCATGTACAGCGTGTATTGATATCTGCCCTACACAAGCGATTGTTGAACCTTATATGTTAGATGCTCGAAAATGTATTGCATATCTAACCATTGAATATAAAGGCATTATCCCAGAAGAATACCGCGCTGGAATTGGTAATCGAATTTTTGGTTGTGATGATTGTCAGTTAATTTGCCCTTGGAATGGCTTTGCTAAAACAGCCACAATTCCTGATTTTGATCCAAGACATAGTTTAGACAATATTAGCTTGCTCGATATTTGGCAGTGGGATGAAGCTACATTTTTAGCCAATACTGAAGGCAGCCCGATACGTCGCACAGGGTATCAATCATTTAAACGTAATATTGCAATCGGACTTGGAAATGCGCCATACTCGAATGAAATCGTTGCTAAGTTGCAAGAAGCAAAACCTTGGCACGATGAGATTGTAAACGTACATATTGATTGGGCAATTCAACAACAATTGCGACAACTAATTGTCCATCACATAGAAAAATGATGTTTTTTGCCCTTTGGCTTTAGCATGATTTCTGTATGATTAATCTCAATCTTTGTAATCAATCATCATGGATATAACAATGACCCTACGTAATGACTGGACTCGTGATGAAATCCAAGCCTTATATGATCAACCTTTTTTAGATTTAGTATTTGAAGCACAACGCGTTCATCGTCAACATTTCCAAGCAAATACCATTCAAGTAAGCACACTACTTTCAATCAAAACAGGTAAATGTCCTGAAGACTGTAAGTATTGCTCTCAATCTGCTCATTACGATTCTAAATTAGAAGCGGAAAAACGCATTGCTGTTGATAAAGTTATTCGTGAAGCTATTTCAGCAAAAGAATCTGGTTCTTCACGTTTTTGTATGGGTGCTGCTTGGCGTAATCCACATGAACGTGATATGCCTTATGTTCTCGAAATGGTTCGTGAAGTAAAAGCATTAGGTTTAGAAACTTGCATGACTTTGGGGATGCTAAACCAATCTCAAGCAGAACGCTTAAAAGATGCTGGTTTAGATTACTACAACCACAACCTTGATACTTCTCGTGAATATTATTCACACATCATCAGTACTCGTAGTTTTGATGACCGTTTAAATACACTTGATCACGTGCGTCAGGCTGGGATGAAAGTTTGTAGTGGTGGGATTGTTGGTCTAGGTGAAACTCGTAATGACCGTATTGGTTTATTACATGAACTTTCTACTATGCCCGTTCACCCTGAATCCGTACCAATTAACATGCTTGTTCCAATTGAAGGTACTCCGCTTGCAGATGTAGAAAAGTTAGATGTTACTGAATGGATTCGTACTATTGCTGTTGCACGTATTATTATGCCTCACAGTTATATCCGTTTATCTGCTGGACGTGAATCCCTCAGTGATTCTGATCAAGCCTTAGCATTTATGGCTGGAGCAAACTCTTTGTTCTCTGGTGATAAATTACTAACAACACCAAACGCTGGTGAAGGTAAAGATCAAGTCTTATTTGCTAAATTAGGTTTAACTGCTGAAAAACCTAAACCAACGGTGGCAGAACTATCTATAGATGCAATGAGTGCATAAAATATAAAAACCTTGTCAATCGACAAGGTTTTTTCTGTACTGTTGAGATTAGATCGAAGTAACTAAAATTCCATATTTTGCATTTAGAAACATACCTTGACGAATAATGTCTACGCCAGCAGCATGTGTTACGGATAATTCCTGTGTATGTACATCAAAATGAAATGAATCAAAAATATCTTGATGTTGCATAAGCCAAAAAATAGTATTGGCAATATTTTCATCAACCGTATAAGTGTCAGAATTGAAGTCTTTATTCATGAGATTCAATATTTTGAACTAAATTAAAAATATCATAACGAATAAATTTACTTAAAACAGCTATATAAAAAAACACTTAACCAAAGGAGATTCGTGGTTAAGTGTATCAAGAGGAATTTCTAGATTATGCAGCTTGAGGACTAATAAGACTTTGTCCTGACTTCAAGCTGATCATCGCTTTAGCATTAAACTCTAAGGTTAAAACATGGTTATCAAGATGAACATGATATGCGTGAATTAATGGCTGCTGCCCTTCATCTGTCTCAAGCATGTATTCATCGGCGATATTTAAAATACCTTCAAGATTTGTTGTACTCGAAGCTCGGTCATGACTGAACAAGTCGTAGATCGTTTGCAAGTTAAAGCTTGTGATCAATTCTTGAGGATGATTTTTAATATAACTTTCAAGAAATAAAACAAATTTATGAGCAAAAAAATAGTAGTTCGGTTTATGAGTATAAAGCATATTCATTGAAAACTCCTTAGCTGATTTTTTCATCTAATCATGACTAAAACACTAAGAATTGAATCTTAAAAAATTCTTAAAACAAGTTAGGTGTTTTTGTAATCTATGTAATTTTCCCCACCTATATTTAGATTTTTTAAAAATAAGCTGAACTGATTTTTTATAGTTATTGATAAGAAAAAATGAACACCTTGATCAAAAAACAACTAAATGATTTGATTTTAATCACAAAACTTAACAGTCACCCTGAGATTATTTAAATAAAATTCACTTAATAACGAAAGTTTATTAATAAAAACTAATAAATAAACAATAGGTTATTCAAATTATAACAATTGATAAATTTAAGTATTAAATTTATGTGACGAAGTTTGCATTTTTTATAATGAATTGTATATTTCGCGCATTACTTGTTCAGCGCAAGAATTTAACTGGAAAAGTAATCTAATTCAAACTTTTAGCTGATGTATTAGAGAAATCATTATGAAAAAACTTGCTTTGATCGCTGCACTTTCAGTTGTAGGCATCGCAAACGCTCAAGCTGCTGACGGCACAATTACAATCAATGGTCTAGTAACTGACAAAACTTGTACTATCAATACTCCTGCTGGTAAAGACTTTACTGTTACACTTCCAACAGTTTCTAGACAAACTTTAGCAAATGCTGGCGATGTTGCAGGTCGTACTCCATTCCAAATCAACTTAAAAGATTGTTCAGAAGGTAAAGTTGCAACTTACTTCGAACCAGGTGCAACTGTTGACTTCAACACTGGTCGCTTAATCAACCAAGCTACTGCTGGTGCTCAAAATGTTGATGTTCAATTATTAGGTAGCAACAACCAAGTGATTCCAGTTTTAGCTGCTGGTGCTAGCGGTTCTCAAGCTAACTCTCAATGGGTTGATGTTGTTGATGGCGGTACTGCCGACTTGAACTACTATGCTGAATACTACGCAACTGGTGCATCTACAGCTGGTGAAGTAACTACAAACGTTCAATATACAATTATTTATCAATAATTATTGATCGCTGAGTTTCTATGTTTCAGAACATAGAAACTCTTTCATTTTTATAATCTTCCGCTTTATCAGAGAATGTAAAACATGTCATTTCACGGTTGTAATTTTTTGTCTGGCTTAGCACTCTGTTCGATGATTGCCACAGCTTCGCACGCAGAAATTGTTATTCATGGTACACGTGTCATTTATCCTTCTGATGCCCGTGAAGTAACATTACAACTTAGTAACAATGGCTCTAAACCTGCTCTGGTCCAAGCTTGGATTGATGAAGGTGATCCTAAAAGTACTCCTGATCAATCAAAAGTACCTTTCATGATTACACCACCTATTTCACGTGTTGAAGCGACAAAAAGTCAGACGCTCAGAATTACAGCTCTGCCAAATGCCTCTACGTTAAATCAACAACAAGAATCTGTACTCTGGTTAAACGTACTAGACATCCCACCAAAGCCAACGGCTAAAGGTGGAGAAACAGTACCTGATAATTTTTTACAACTCGCAATTCGTTCTCGAATTAAATTCTTTTATCGCCCTTCAACGATCAAAGAAGATGCCAATTTAGCTGCAGATAAATTGCAATGGCAAAAGTCTGGGCAAAGTCTTGTGATTAAAAATCCGACTCCATTCCACATTACGATGACTTCTATTTTCCAAGTGAATGACGATAAAAAAGTCGATTTATTGCCTCAAGGCTTAATGTTAAAACCTTTTTCAGAAGATCGTGTTCAATTAAAAATGTCATCTACTGAAAAAATGAGTTTTATCAATGTTAATGATTACGGTGGACGCGTCGAAAGACCAATCAAACTCCAATAATCATTCATTATTTCTTATAACCAATAATTTTAAGTACCTATACCATATAGGCGAATTTTATTATGTCAAAACGGCACGCACCATACAGATTATTAAAGCGTCATATTTGTTTTTACCTTACATCAGGCATAATCAGTATGACTATGCCAGTCATGGTTTACGCGGATGAATCTGCTCCTAATAATGCCACGGAGGCTGAGTTTGACTCATCCTTCTTGATTGGTGATGCTCAGAAAATTGATATTTCACGCTTTAAATATGGTAACCCTGTTCTACCAGGTGAATACAACGTTGATGTCTACGTGAACGGTCAATGGTTCGGTAAACGCCGTATGATGTTCAAAGCTATTGATCCTAAGCAAAATGCAACAACATGCTTCAATACAAGCACGTTACTCGAATACGGTGTTAAACAAGAAATTTTGAAACAGACTCAATCTATTCAATCAGCTAATAGCTGTATGAAAATTGAAGAATGGGTTGACGATGCATTTTATGAATTTGATACTTCAAAATTACGTGTAGATATTTCAATCCCACAAGTTGCATTACAAAAAAATGCTCAAGGCTATGTAGATCCAAGTATCTGGGATCGTGGTATCAATGCTGGTTTTCTATCATATAGCGGCAGTGCTTATAAAACATTCAACAACAATAGTGATAATAAAGAAACAACTAATGCATTTATGGCTTTAACAGCTGGTGCAAACATTGCTGGCTGGCAATTACGCCATAATGGTCAATGGCGCTGGCAAGATCGCCCGACCGATAATGAAAGTAAATCAGACTATCAAGCGACAAGCACCTACTTACAACGTGCTTTTCCTAAATATCGTGGCGTATTTACCTTAGGTGATAGTTTCACAAATGGTGAAATCTTTGACTCTTTCGGATATCGTGGTGTAGATTTTTCAAGTGATGACCGAATGTTGCCGAATAGCATGCTCGGCTATGCCCCTCGTATTCGCGGAAATGCAAAAACCAATGCTAAAGTTGAAGTACGTCAACAAGGTCAACTGATTTACCAAACCACAGTTTCACCAGGAAGTTTTGAAGTTAATGACCTCTACCCAACAGGTTTTGGCGGTGAGTTAGAAGTATCGATTATTGAATCAAATGGTGAAATACAAAAATTCGCGATTCCTTATGCATCTTTAGTGCAAATGTTGCGCCCTGGTATGAGTCGCTACTCTGTTACTGCAGGTGAATTTAGAGATAATGATATTAATCTCGACCCTTGGGTTGTACAAGGTAAATACCAAAGAGGTATCAATAATTACCTCACTGGTTATACAGGTTTTCAAGCAACTGAAAAATATGCTTCAGTATTGGCTGGTGCAGCATTTGCAACGCCAATCGGAGCAATTTCATTAGACGTCACCCACTCTGATGCTGATTTTGAAAGAAAAAAATCACAAACGGGGCAAAGTTATCGACTGAGCTACAGCAAGTTGATTACACCAACGAATACAAACCTCACACTCGCGGCCTATCGTTATTCGACAGAGAATTACTACAAATTACGTGATGCAATTTTAATTCGTGATTTGGAAGATCGCGGTTTGAATAGTTACGCTGTGGGTAAACAGCGTAGTGAATTTCAAATCACCTTAAACCAAGGCTTACCTGATGGTTGGGGTAATGTCTATATGGTCGGCTCATGGGTGGATTATTGGAATCGCAACGAAAGTAGTAAGCAATACCAAATTGGTTATAGTAATAATTACCAAGGATTAACCTATGGTATCTCAGCGATAAACCGCCAAGTAGATTATGGATCTAGTAATCAAACAACTGATACAGAATACTTGATGACACTGTCCTTCCCATTAAGTTTCAAAAAACATTCAATGAATGTGAATGCAAATGCATCAGAAGATTCCAGAACTGTAGGCGTGAGTGGAACTGTAGGTGATCGTTTCAGTTATGGATCATCAGTCACACATCAAGATCGTAGCAATCCAACGCTTAATGTAAATGGCCGGTATAAAACCAACTACGCAACAGTGGGTGGATCTTATAGTGTTGCAGATTCATATGAACAAGCCATGGTTAGCGTTTCAGGTAATATTGTTGCACACAAAGATGGCGTATTATTTGGGTCAGAACAGGGTCAAACGATGGTTCTTGTCTATGCCCCTGATGCAACAGGTGCTAAGGTTAATAATACGACTGGATTAAGTATTAACAAGAAAGGTTATGCCGTAATACCTTATGTGACACCTTACCGCTTAAATGACATCACTTTAGATCCTCAAGAAATGTCGACCAATGTTGAGTTAGAAGAGTCTAGCCAACGAATAGCACCATTTGCAGGAGCTATTTCAAAGGTTAATTTCGCAACCAAAACGGGATATGCAATTTATATTGCGACTAAAACAGCTAAAGGTGGAAACCTACCATTTGCAGCTCAAGTTTTTGATCAAAATAATGAGTCTGTTGGAATAGTTGCACAAGGTAGTATGGTTTATCTTCGCACACAAAAAGCAACTGATCGTCTCGTTGTAAAATGGGGTGACGATAGTACTGAACAATGTGAAATAACTTACGATGTTTCATCTCAATTAGAGAAAGATCAAAACAACTTAATTATGACTGAGGCGGTTTGTAAATGAAGAAAATACTAATCACTGGTGCTTTGTTGACAACAGGTCTTGGTTTTACAAGTTTAGCAAATGCAGCTTGTGCACCTACAGCTGGCTTCACAACAAAAATAATCAGTATGGCTGTGGGACGTGTTGTTGTTCGTCCTAGCGATGAAGTTGGCAAGATCCTACGTAAAGCAACTTTTGCAATTGATCCAAATAATTCGACAATTAATTGCACCCGATATTCAAGTGGAACTGTTCGAGCAGGTTTAACTCAAAGTTATCAAGTCAGTCCGCTTGGCAATAATATTTATAGTACAAATATTCCTGGTATTGGAATTCGTTTATATCGTGAAGCACAAAATAACTCAAATTTTTCTGGATATTATCCTTATTCGAGAAATATCAGTGGTGGTTCTTCTAGGGGAGGCACTAATTATTCATTAGATACTGGATATTTTGTTGTTGAAATCGTCAAGACAGCTTCACAAACTGGTTCTGGAGCATTAGTCCCTGGTCAATACAGTCGATATTACCTAACCTCACACCCCAATCAACCGATTTTAACTAGTCATGTTTATGGTGATGCTATTACAATTGCATCTTCTTCATGTGAATTACAAGGAGACATTAATAAAGTTGTTACCTTACCGACAGTTACAAAATCCGGCTTTTCTGGGGTAGGTTCAACACAAGGCGCTCAGAGTTTTAATGTAAACATTCTTTGTAACGGTGGGCAAAACCCAACTGGATATGAAGAAAAAAACCTAATTAGTCTAAGCTATGATTTCACTCAAGATGGCTCAAATAATCAAGTTTTAAGTAATATCGCACCAGCATCTACAAAAGCAAATGGTGTAGGTGTGCAGTTACTTTGGAACTATAACAATAAAAATCAAATCATTAAGAAAGGCGACAAACTTGAATTGGGAACGGTGAACTCAAATCAAACATTTCAATACAATGTTCCTATGACTGCACAATATTATCAAACTGCCACTAACGTCACTGCTGGGACTGTACGTGCAATGGCGACTGTTACCATTGAGTATGATTAATTTAGATTGATCTAAAGTTTCCATTCACCTCAAATTATGTAAATTTAATTTGAGGTTTTTTTATTTTTTAATTACTACATCACAGATTAATTAAAATAAGAAAAATAACGCACAATAAATTAAAATTTGAATTAAAAAACAATTCAGAATTAAAAATGCTAAATACAACACACTTTTAAAATCAAATTAATCAAACAGTTAAATTAATATTACCTAAATTATATTTTTTATGATATTTAATAATTAATACATTAAATAAAGGCATAAAAGATGTATAAAATAATATATAAATTTAGCTTAATAATAGCTTTCTTAGGATTAGGTTCAATTGCGAATGCAGCAAATACGATTCAATTCAAAGGAAACATTATTGAGGAAACGTGTTCAATTTCACAAAAAACAAAAGATTGTGAAGGATTAAGCAATATTAAAGACAATATTAAAGTAAATACTCATAATTTATCAAGTCTAATAAATGAATCACAAAAAAATGAAACTGTTGAAATTAATTTAGTGAAGGAAAAAGACCAAAACAAAGCTGTATTAATGGTGAGTTATTATTAATTTATTTTTTTCAATAAAAAAAAGCTCATCAAGCGATGAGCTTTTTTAGTATTTAGGTCTTTGTGCCCTTACATACAATATCCGCTATTTTTCCAGCAGATTCATTAAAAATATAAATTAGATTTGGATCTGTAACACATACTGATGCCTGAAATAAGTCTCTCACAAATATCCAAATATTAAATTGAGTATCTTGCTGTGAACTACTACGTTGAGTTTGAGCATATTGGTTCGCTGCATTCGTGAAAATGCTACTCCATTTTTGGCCAAATCCCTCAAGTTGCGCTTCCGAGTACCCTCTGAGATCAATTACTTGATCAACACGAGTAGAGTTAGGACTGTAAATAACAATAAATGGTCCATTTGAATACGCAATACTAGGATGTAGCTTGCTTAACTCACTTGCGGCAAGTGCATAATCATAGACCTTTAAAATCTGATTACAATCTGTCGTATCCTGAGGAATCTCTTGAGATACTGGTACTTTGGTAACGACTTGCTCCTCAATTGTCGCATTATAATAGTTAGATACGTCCTCGGTTGTCTCTAGCTGTACAAAGCCTTTACACAATGCCATGTTCAACTTTTTGGCATTTACACTATTTCTAAAGAAAATAGCTGCTGAAGGACGAATACTATTCGCAACTGGAGGTAAATCCGCTAAAGTTGTGGTGAATTGACGAGACATGTAATCACTGGAACTAATAGGCGCTGCTGGAGCAATCACCATAGCTGGTGGTGGAGGTGCTGGCGCTGCAACGGGATGGTTAGTAACAGTATGAACTTTTTCGATAGTATTAACTTTACATCTACTACCAGACTCAAATTCGATTTCAGTTAGACCATTCAGTTTTGTTTTCTTAATATCTTGATCAACACCTAAAAACTTAACTTTGTAAGTAGTACTATTATCAGACACAAATTTCTGACACTCTGGAGACTTGATATAAGCAATTCTTTCTTCTGTTATGAAAAATAAATCCTCTCCATCTTTCTCGAGAGTACCAGACACCTCTGCAAAACTTGAACTTGTAACAGTTGCAAGAAGCACACCTAGCCATATCCTTTTATGTATTAGCATTACACCATCCAAAAATAAATTTACATTTTGTAGCTAATTTAATACATAAGCGTTGTTATTGAAATTAGAACGATGAGTTTTTTTGAATTATTAGTAATCATTTTTATTAATAAAAACATTAAAACTAAATTATCAGATCAATAATTTATTCTTATTACTTTCATAGTGCTTACATGAAAACCAGATATTAAAAAAACCCCCTAGGATTAGTACACCTAAGTGGTTGTCTTATATGGTGGGCCCACCGTGACTTGAACACGGGACCAACGGATTATGAGTCCGCTGCTCTAACCAACTGAGCTATAGGCCCTAAAACGTTAAAATGATTGAATACAATAATTTAACTTGTGGCAGATTCTACATAATTCAGTTTTGCAATGCAATAATTTTTGTGCAGACGTTTAGCTCTATTGTACATTAATACATCATTTTACTTGATCAGGATCATTCACAATGATACTGGCAAGAACAAAGCCTAGAAAATCCTTAGATTATTATTCAACCAAAATATCTTCATGGAGAATCGTAAAACCAAATCTGCTTCTCTTCAATACATAGTAAAAGTATACATTAATATTTTTTATTTAAATGGTTCAAAACTCATAAGCATTAAAATCAACAAATTATATAATCGATTGCTCTAATAAATTGGAAGACTTTAAAACATGAAGCTTTTAATTCTATTTATAATTTAAAGATCGTAAAAT
>NZ_JADKPY010000047.1:0-18896 GCF_015351505.1 Acinetobacter sp. SK-43 | reverse complement strand
ACGCAAGTTAAGTATTATTTTAGAGTCTGAAGAGCATATTTTGGGTATAGAGCAAGGACAAGCTAAAAACCGCTTTCTCACTGCGGTTACAGCTATGTCTCAAGCATTTGCTTTAGCTGTTCCCCATCCTTCTGCAATGGAAGCAGCTCCTATCGTTGCATTCTTTCAAGCCGTAAAAGCTCGATTAGTAAAATTTAGCGATGGTACAGGCAAAATTTCAGGTATGAGTAATGCCGAACTTGAAGCTAAAGTGAAGCAAACAATTGATCAAGCCTTAGTTACTGAACAAGTGGTCGATATCTTCGATGCGGCTGGTATTCAGAAACCTGATATTTCGATTCTCTCAGATGAGTTCATGCAAGAGATGAAAGACTATCAGCATAAAAATATTGCGCTTGAAACACTGAAAAAACTGTTAGCTGATGAAATCAAAATCAGAGGTCAACGTAGCATCACCCAAGGCAAAAAGCTCATGGATATGCTCAGTACGGCCATTAAGGGCTATCAGAATAAAGTATTGACTGCTGCTGAAGTGATTGACGAACTCATCAAGCTTGCAAAGACCATTCAGGAATCTGACAAGCTTGCTGCCGAACTCAATCTAACTGAATACAAGTATGCCTTTTACTCTGCTGTCGCTGAAAATGACAGTGCAAGAGAACTGATGCAAAAAGATATCCTTAGAGAGCTTGTAGTAATACTCACTGAATCTATTCGCCAAAATGTCACGTTGGATTGGACAATTAAAGAAGCTGCACGTGCAAAGTTAAGAGTAATTGTGAAACGACTGCTAAAAAAATATGGATATCCACCTGATATGGCATTACTAGCGACTGAAACTGTTATAGAACAGGCTGAGCAATTGGCAAATGAACTAGCGGAAATGTCGAATCTAGAAGAGGTTTGACCATCAATTGGTCCATCGGATTTTTGAACTGATGGACCATCAAATAGACCGTTGGTCCTAATGTCTTTTTCTTATTTTACTTACAAGAAAACCCTCTAAACACATGGATTAGAAGGTTAAATACTTGGTGGGCCCACCGTGACTTGAACACGGGACCAACGGATTATGAGTTCTTTATTCCAAAAGAATAAAACTAACAACTTACAAACATAAAATCTATTTTATCATATACTTATTAATTTTATAAAGTTGATTTTTCACTATTTTTGTTGATTATTATATATTGATTTTGCTTACTACTTGCTTACTAGACACTTACTAATATATGAAACTAACGAAACCAGTCATAGATAAACTTGATTGTACGAGACATGACAAAGCCGTATTCTATTGGGATGATAAAACTCCAGGATTTGGAGTTAAAATCACTCCTAAAAATAATAAAAGCTACATCTTCCAAGGTCGTATTGGTCTTCAAAACCGTCGTATCAAAATTGGTGAAGTTGATGTATAGAAATTAGATGACGCTCGTAAATATGCACAAGAATTGGCGATTATGTGCCACAAAGGGATTGACCTATTAATCGAGCGTAAGAAAGCTTTAGCTGATAATAAAGAACTGCTAAAACAAGAAAAGCGTAAAACTATTAAATTTAAAGATGTATGGTTTGAATATTTAAAAGCAAGACAACCTAATTGGCGACCAAGAAGCTATCAGGATCATATCGAATTATCTAGAGGTGGTTACGATCCTGAAAAAAATAGTATTTATACTAATCAACCCATTTATCAACTGTTTGAGTACAAGCTTTCTGAATTAACTGCTGATGTGTTTTGTGATTGGCTTGATCAAAATGACTATCGTCCTACAACATCAGCTAAAGCATATCGACTCACACGCGCTTTTCTGAATTGGTGCGAGGAACATGAAAACTATGAAAACTTAATACCTCCAAAATCATATAACGCCAAGAAGGTTAAAGATAAAGTCCCTTCCTCCAAAGCCAAAAATGATTGTTTGATGAAACAGCACCTAAAACCATGGTTTGAAGAGGTAAATAAGTTAACTAGTAGAAAAATTACGATTTTTTTGATATGTAGTTTAATCACTGGTTGCAGAAAGAATGAGCTACTTTCATTAAAATGGACAGATGTCGATTTTCGTTGGAAAACAGCAAAAGTCAGAGATAAAATTGAAGATGAAGGTCGCCTAATCCCTCTAACTGCATATGTTGAAAGCTTATTATTAGAACTAAAGAAAAATTCTGATTCTAAATTCATATTTAGTAGTAAGGGCGCTGAATGTGGCCATATTGTTAATCCTTACGATAGCTTAGAGAAAATATGTAAAAAACTAAATATTGAACTTACTCCCCATGGATTGAGGAGATCATATAAAACGTTAGCTATTTGGGCAAAAATCAATGAAGGATCTTTAGCACAGATATCAGGTCATAAACCTAGTGCATTAGTTGAAAGGCACTACATCGTACGACCTATGGATATGCTACAAGAAACACTACAAGAATATGAGGATTGGATTTTGCAACAAGTACGAAATGGCATTAATTGAGCCTGTAAATTATTTTGTGTAAGTTCCATTTTTTATAAATAATCTTTTAATGGATCATCGAACTGAATCGTAAACCAATTAATTGCTAAACGCCAATTTTGGATTCGAGTTTATTACTTATGTTACTATGTCAGGAGCGATACAAGAATTAAGGTAACCTTATGAAAATAGCGAATACGAAATTACTAGCTAGTGCTTTTATGGCCCTAACTTAAACTATGCTTAGCCCTGCCGTACTTGCAAATGATAACAATGATATACGAAAGACTGTTGTAGTTAAGTTTGCTAAAAAAGCTGACTCTGCAAATTATTACGGAAGGCTAGATGGATACAAGTATGATTCCTACAAATTTTATGCTAAAAAAGGGCAAAAGTTAAAAGTTAAGTTGACTGGAGGAAATGTTGAAACTTACTTATGGGGTAATCAATTAAAAGACTCCATCAATCTTGGAGAATATTCTCCAGAGCTTGATGATAATCGTATTTAAATTTTACCTGCTTCAGGTGAGTATGAAATTAGAGTATTTCAACCTAGATCACAAGCAAGAAAAGATAAAAAACCTCAATACTGGATGAGTATTAACATCAAATAAAGAATTGCTAGATTCGTTTAAATTTTAATACAAGGGTTCAAAAACTATTGCCAGTTAAACTGGGGCGTGATTTTTACGTGTATGTGTTTATGTTAGTAAAATGATGTAGTTTACTTGTTTAATACCCCGAGGAATATTTAATCTTGCTGTCCGTTAGTCACGTTTCTTTCTTTCAAAAGTTGATTATATCTTTCAACGTAACCTTCGTGATATTCAAACTCTTTTGATAGGAATTTGCAGGGGAATAATAGGCGAAACTTGTCTTAAATAATGGTAATTCCTTATCTTTAAAATAGAGAACGCCCGATGAAATTCATTAGGCGTTTACTTAAATATGTGTCAGCTTATTTTTTAACTAGATGTACTTGTCAAGCACGATTCTTTATCTAAATTGCCTTAAAAAAATAATCTTGCTATTTTTGACTTTTCACACCATTTTGTTCAATTTGTACTGCGGCTTGCCAGCTAGGTAGTTGGCTTAAACCTGCTACATAACGTTGGATATGCGGATAATTTTCACCTTGTCCCATATGATGAACTAAAGCATGTAGTCCAAAGCCCATCATAAAGTCAGCACCGGTTAAACGGTCTGCGACTAGAAATTCTTTATCTTTTAAATATTCATTTAAATAGCTAAATACTTTATCGAACTCAACTTGAGTATAATTTTCTAGAAATACCAACTTCGTACCCTGCTTGGTTTCAATCGCATTAAATGTTTTTAACAAAAATGGCAGCATGGCAGAGCTTTCTGAGAAATGAATCCACTGTAGATAATCGACATAGGTAGGTTCATCCATATCTGGTGCTAAATGCGGCGCAAGTTTCTGAATTAATAACTCAACGATTGCGCCTGACTCTGCAATAACTTTGCCATCCCATTCCAATACTGGAGATTTCCCTAAAGGATGAATGGTTTTTAAAGATTCAGGGGCCAAATGCGTGTTTAAGTCACGATAATAGCGTTTCAGCTCATAGGGCTGCTTGATTTCTTCAAGCAACCACAAAATGCGAAAAGAACGTGATTGATCTAAATGATGTAGTGTAATCATGATAATTCCTATTTTTTAAATCTTTACAACGACTTTGCCAAAGTTTTCGCCTTTCAACATACCATTGAAAGCATTGATTGTGTTATCTAAACCTTGCACCATATGCTCTTTATATTTGATTTTTCCGTCTTTCAACCATTCAGACATTTGCTGATAGAATTCCGGATACTGACTGCCATAATCATCAAAAATAATAAAGCCTTGCATGCGAATACGCTTTTTTAAAAGGGTGGAAATAAAGCCCGGTAAACGGTCTGGCCCTTGTGCTTGCTCGGTAGCGTTATACTGGGAAACCACACCACACACCGGTACACGTGCCGCAGAGTTAAGCAATGGCCATACCGCATCAAACACTTTACCCCCCACATTCTCATAATAAATATCAATACCGTTGGGAGCTGCTTGTTGTAATTGTTCTGCAAAATTTTCATCATGATGATTGATACAAGCATCGAAGCCGAGTTCTTCTACTGCATAACGGCATTTTTCAGCCCCACCTGCGACGCCAACCACGCGACAACCTTTAAGTTTGCCAATCTGTCCAACCGTAGCACCAACAGGTCCCGTTGCAGCTGCAACGACTAAAGTTTCACCGGCTTTAGGCTGACCAATGTCCAACAACCCCATATAAGCAGTAAATCCTGGCATTCCCAAAATACCCAATGCCCAAGATGGATGTTCAGGTTGCATACCTAAGCTTTGACATGCTGTCCCATTAGAAATTGCGTAGCTCTGCCAGCCATTTCCTGAAAGAACCCATTCGCCTTCTTTGAATTTTGGGTTTTTAGAGGCCACCACTTGACTGACTATTCCACCGACCATCACTTCGCCAATTTCAACCGGTGCTGCATATGAAGGAGCATCACTCATGCGACCACGCATATAAGGATCGAGTGACAAGTAAATGGTCTTTAACAACATTTCGCCTTGTTTAAGTTCATTGAGCTCAACTTGCTCAATACGAAAATCGCTGTGTTTTGGCTCACCCACTGGCCGTTGAGCTAAAACGATGCGTTGGTTAATAACTGTTTTCACACATATAACTCCATGTTTTATTTAGAAGTATTTCTCTTCACAATCAAAAATTATGATTAAAATTTCTTTACACCCATTGTAGATGAGTTATAATAAAAAACAATACGACTGGTCTATTTTTACAATAGAGTAAACAATTAATATGAAGCCTAATCCTATTAAAAAGTCTGAAGCGAAGCGCTTACACATTCTTAACACCAGTTCAGACCTGATTTTGCATAAAGGTTTTACTGGCGTAGGATTACAGGAAATTTTACAGAGCTGTGAAATCCCTAAAGGCTCGTTTTATCATTATTTCCAATCCAAGGAAGCTTTCGGATGTGAATTGGTACAGCATTATGTAGATAATTACCAAGTCCGTTTAAATGATGTATGGCGTAGTGATAAATCCCCTTATCAAAAGCTGATTGAGTATTTTAATTTATGGATAGAAGATCCTGAAACACAGTGTGGTTGGGCGGATAGCTGTTTAATTGTGAAACTTGCCGCAGAAGTTGCCGATCTATCTGAAGATATGCGCTCCATTATGTCCGCTGGCGTCGATGATGTAATCCAACGGATTGCTGGTTTAATTGATTTGGGAAAACAGGATCAGTCTATCCAAGCAGATACCGAGGCCTCTACTTTGGCACAAGTACTTTACCAAATGTGGTTAGGTGCAGCATTACTGAGTAAGTTGCAAAAAGATAAAACACCATTACATCAAGCGCTGAGAGCAACTACATTTCTATTAAAAAGTGAAGATTCATAAAAATTGAATTGAATATCAATCACATAATTAATGACAGCAGCCCAATGATGACTTATTCATGTATTGCTATTAGATCAATTTACAATCCATGAATGAGTATAGCGCACAATGAATTCTTCTTCTAAAGCCCTCATGACTCGTATTTTAGTCGGATATTTAGGCTTATATCCCACACTATTACTAGTACTCACTTTATTAAAGCCAATTACTGAGCATCAAAGTTTCCCGATGATGGTGTTGATTGAAGTCATAGTATTAGTGCCAGTAACGCAACTGATTTCTTTCCCACTGGCAGGTTGGCTCATTACACAGCTAAAAAATTTTAAGAATTTGTTTTAACAAGAAATTGTGCTGGCAACAGCAATCCTAAGCCCTTATTTTGCCAACCACAAAGGTTGGCAAAATAACTCACTTAGTCGAGATTAATCTGCGTAAGCTGGATAATCAATATAACCTTTTTCCGTCCCACCATACATAGTGCTTGCATCTACTGCATTCAATGGCCAGCCATTAGCGATGCGATCGGGTAAATCTGGATTCGCAATAAATGGGCGTCCAAATGCAATTAAATCGGCCAGTCCTGCCTCTAAAATTCGAGTCCCTCTTTCTGCCGTATATCGACCTGCATAAATAATCCGACCACTGAAAGTGTCTCTGACATCTCTACGAAAATCATGAGGAAGTTCTGGTGCATTATCCCAATCAGCTTCTGCAATCGATAAATAGGCAATCCCAACTTCTTCAAGTATTTTTATGGCTTCAATATAGGTCACATGTGGATCATCTTCAACCAACCCTATGTAAACACGATCTTCCTCTGTACTTTCAAATAGCGGGGCAAAACGCACTCCTAAACGATCTGCACCAACCACCTCAGCAACTGCCTCTACTACTTCACGTAAAAAACGCAAACGATTGTTTAGTGATCCACCATATTCATCTTCACGGTGGTTACTATGTGCAGAGATAAATTGATTTACCAAATAACCATTTGCACAATGAATTTCAACTCCATCAAAACCAGCAGCCAAGGCATTGCGTGCAGCTTGAGCATAGAGTTGCACTAATTCTTTAACTTCTGCATTGCTTAAAGCACGTGGCATTGAAGGATCAGCCAAGGCCCCTGCATTGGGCCCGGTCTCAATAAAGACTTTAACATTACTATCAGCCTTAATAGCCGAAGGCGCGACTGGTGATGCATGATCGGGTTGCAAAGATGTATGTGAAACACGCCCAACATACCAAAGTTGTGCAAAAATAATGCCTCCTTTAGCATGCACTGCTTCCGTCACTTTACGCCATCCAGCAATCTGTTCAGGGCTGTAAATACCAGGAGTCCAAGCATAGCCTTGACCACGTGGCTCGATTTGCGTACCTTCGGTGACCATAAATCCTGTCCCAGCACGCTGTTGATAATAGGTTGCCATTAATTCATTTGGAATATTCCCTGGTTGAGTACTACGCGACTGCGTTAATGGTGGCAATACAATACGGTTTTGTAAAACATAAGGGCCTAAGCTTAAGTTTTGAAAAAGTTTACTGTCATTCAATTCATTGTATCCAAGTCATCATGACTTAATTGATCTAAATTAAATACCCATCCTTCCTGTATATAGAAAAATAAAGGAAGGAAAGCTATTCACTCAGGCCCTTCACCATTAAGTGACGATTATTTTGCTTGTTGCGCCAGTTGCTCAAAGTCAGAAGTTTTATTCACTGCAAAGC
This sequence comes from Acinetobacter sp. SK-43, assembly GCF_015351505.1. Lineage (NCBI taxonomy): Bacteria > Pseudomonadati > Pseudomonadota > Gammaproteobacteria > Moraxellales > Moraxellaceae > Acinetobacter > Acinetobacter sp. SK-43. Next base: position 11,260 of record NZ_JADKPY010000047.1, on the reverse strand, counting down.
ACCACAACAGACACTAGCTACTCTTTATTTCAACAATTGAAGTAATGCTGTAGCGGTTGCAGCAGAAGAGGCTGGATTTTGTCCAGTAACCAGCAAGCCATCTACTTGAACATGTACTTGCCAATCATCTACTTTAGAATAATGACCACCGTTTTCTTTAAGCATGTCTTCAACTAAAAATGGTACAATTTTAGTCAAACCTACAGCCTCCTCCTCAGTATTAGTAAAACCAGTCACTAATTTACCGCTAACTAAAGGCGCTCCATTATTCGCTTTCACATGACGAAGAACACCTGGGGCATGACACACTGCTGCAACAGGTTTGCCAGACTGAATCGCCTGTTCAATCAGAGAAATTGAAATCGGATCTTCTGCTAAATCCCACAATGGGCCATGCCCGCCTGGATAAAACACTGCGTCATAATCAGCTACAGAAATTTCGCTAAGTTTATGCGTCTGTGCCAATGCTTGCATTGCAGTTGGATCAGCTTCAAACCGATGAGTAGTTTCAGTTTGCGCATCGGCTAAATTACTTTTCGGATCTAGTGGTGGCTGCCCACCTTGAGGCGACGCCAGCGTAACTTCAGCACCAGAGTCAATAAAGGTGTAATACGGTGCAGCAAGTTCTTCTAGCCAGAAACCTGTTTTCTTACCAGTATTGCCAAGTTGATCATGTGAGGTTAAAACGATTAAAATTTTCATGTTATTTCTCCGATAATTTTCATGATTGAGGAGCATTGTTACAGGGTCAGAGCATGCCAAATACGCGCATTTAGCTTAGATGCTCATCTCGAGAATTTGGCGACTGATCTCTAATGAAACAGTTTTATGTTCGCCTAGCTGTGTAAGATTGTGTGATTTAAGTTGCGTAATGATGATCTCAATATCTGTCTCCCCCAGTCCATAATCGCTAAGACGAGTCGGCAATCCAAGTTGCTCAAAGAAGGCTCGAGTACGAGCAATAGCAGTATCAATACGTTGTTCTTCATCACCTTCGACAATCTGCCAGACTCGAGCTGCATACTGTAGTAATTTTTCTCGCTTCTCTTGACGACGCACTTGTAGATTGGCCGGCAACACAATGGCCAAGGTACGAGCATGATCAATACCATATAAAGCCGTGAGCTCATGTCCAATCAAATGGGTTGACCAATCTTGTGGTACACCAGCTCCAATTAGCCCATTCAGTGCCATGCTAGCAGCCCACATCAAATTCGCACGCGTGTCATAATCTGCTGAATCTTCCAAGATTTTCGATCCAATCTCAATCAAAGTTTGCAATAGACCTTCGGCAAAACGATCTTGTACTTGTGCATTCACAGGGTAAGTTAAGTACTGTTCCATGACATGAACAAATGCATCGACCACGCCATTTGCTAACTGGCGCGTCGGCAAGCTAAAAGTTTTATTCGGATCAAGTACGGAAAATTGCGGAAAAACATAGGGGCTGCTAAATGACAATTTGGCTTGGGTCAATTTTCTGGTGACTACCCCACCGCTATTCATTTCTGAACCAGTTGCCGGAAGGGTGAGTACACTCGCAAAAGGCAAAGCTTGAGTAATTTTAGTACCATGGGTTTCTAAAATCTCCCATGTATCCCCTGTATAATTGACTGCTGCTGCAATAAATTTAGTACCATCAATTACCGATCCACCACCGACAGCCATCAAGAAATCAATCTTTTGTTCTCGAATCAGCTCTACAGCTTTCATGAGGGTTTCATAACTCGGATTCGGCTCAATTCCGCCAAATTCATGAATTTCTCTTGCACCTAATGCTTCACGCACCTCAGCTAAAGTACCATTCTTACGTACACTTTCACCACCAAACAACATTAATACTTTTGCTTCTGTAGGCACATAGTCATTGATTTTAGCTATTGTATCGCCACCAAAAATAATGCGGGTCGGATTATAAAAGTTAAAATTCAGCATATTTTTATCCTAGGATGATCAGTTAATTGATTTGAAAAACCACCGTTATTCATCAAATAAACTTTTAAAAAATCGGACAACACTGCGGCTTTTGCCTACACCATATCCTAACTATACATAAAAATAGACCAGTCGTCTATTTTTATAAAAATTATTTCAGCTTGCGACTTTAGTGATGGTTAAAAAATTCAGGCTTGTTCTATACCGCTTTTATTATTGATGTATTTTCACGAGCGATAGTTGGATGGAAGGTATCAACACGCATGACTACTGACATGGTCGTGAACGCATTGGCTAAAGCAGTGAATGGCTCATACAAAATAGCAATGATTAAATATTTTAAAAGCAGATTGGCACGGTTTAGCAGATGTACAAATGCGACAGTAAATTAGATAGATTGGTTCAATATAAAGCGTGTAAATAGTTGCATTCGTTTATTTACCCTGTTTTGGATATTGACCCTTGTAAATGATGAGATTAAGCCATTAAATAAAGTAGCCCAACTTGAATAGAAAGCCTCAGACAAACCTCACAGGGTTGAAGTGCTGCCTTTCATTCAAAATTTCAGGCAGCACTTTCATACATTTAAGCGTCGGTTTAAGCTGGTAGTTTACTTGCCAAAACATCTACTTTTTCAATAGACGGTGGCTCTGAGAATAGATCTTCGGCCTGAGCCATCAAAGCAGCTGCAACCTTGCCAGATAAATGTGCTTGGCGACCCGCCTCATCAGGAAATGCATCAAAAATACCAAATGTTGAAGGTCCAAGACGTAGGCCGAACCACGCAACTGTAGCAGGTTCTTCCATTACAATTGGTAAACCGCCTTTAAGGAAAGCTTCCACTTCGTCTTCTTTACCCGGTTTAGCTTCAAGACGTACATATAAAGCTGTTTTAAGCATGACTAAAACTCCACAATTGATTAGAACTCAAAATGATTCTGACATTGCTAATGCATGCATGTCAGAAAGTTTTGTTGTACAAAGGTTAAAACAATTTTCCATAGCAGAGCCAAAATTTGGATGTTTATTTCGACATAATACTATGAATTTATTCAAGTTAATATCATTAACATTTGAATCAAAAAATATTGCTCAAGAAGCATTCAAGAACAACATTGTACATCCTCATATCTATGAAAGTTATTTAGCTAGGAATTTTCTGTGAAACTCTATATGTTTCTCTATAAAGCTCGCAATGAAGTAATAGCTATGGTCATACCCTTCTCTTAGGTTAAGTGTAAGAGGATATTCTTGTTCCAAACAAATATCACTAAGAAGCTTAGGCCTTAGCTGTTCTTCAAGAAAATCATCAGCTGTTCCCTGATCGACTAAAATAGGTAAATGAACTTCAGCGTTTTTGATTAATTCAATCGCATCATAGCTTTTCCATAAAGTTTCGGTTTCACCTAGGTAGTGTGTAAAAGCCTTTTTCCCCCAAGGTACTTGGCTAGGTGCAACAATTGGTGCAAAAGCAGAAATACTTTTATACAGCTCAGGATTTTTTAACCCAATGACTAATGCACCATGACCACCCATGCTATGCCCCATAATGCTTTGGACTTGATTGGTCGGAAAATTCAGGTCAATCAGATTTCTGAGCTCTTCCACAATATAATCATACATTTTGAAATGCTGTGACCAGGGTGCTTGTGTTGCATTCACATAGAATCCTGCGCCTTGGCCTAAATCATAATCTGCATGATCTGGTACATCCTCTCCACGTGGGCTAGTATCTGGTGCAACAATAATGACTTTATGTTCAGCCGCATACTTTTGTGCTCCAGCTTTAGTAATAAAGTTCTGTTCGTTGCAAGTCAGTCCTGATAACCAATATAAAACTGGCAACCGCTCATCTTTGTCATGAGGTGGCAGATATATTGAGAATTTCATTGAACAGTTTAATGCTGTTGACTGATGGCGATACACTTCTTGCGATCCACCAAAAGAAGCATGTTTCTCAATTATTTCCATAATCAATTACCTATGTTGAGCAAGACTTCATGAGAAATCGAGTAATCAAAGAATCTGACATTCTCCACAGAGAATAGTGATAAAGATTTAAAATGTAGGCAGGTTGATTGAACCTATACACGATGCCTACACAGATAGATCGGTTTTACAGATAATGTGCCGTTTTAGAGGATTCCATGCATATCATTCATGATGCACATGCATGGAAAACTATAAGGTCTGACGCAATTATTCGTAATGAATTACAGTACGAATTGACTTACCTTCATGCATTAGATCAAAGGCTTCATTGATCTGATCCAAGCCCATCGTATGTGTCACAAATGGCTCTAATTGAATTTTACCTTTCATGGCATCTTCAACCATTCCTGGAAGTTGCGTACGACCTTTTACGCCACCAAAGGCAGAACCTAGCCATTTACGACCAGTAACCAGTTGGAATGGACGGGTAGAGATTTCCTGACCCGCGCCAGCTACACCAATAATTACGGATTGTCCCCAGCCACGGTGTGCACTTTCAAGAGCTGCACGCATCACATTCACGTTACCAATACATTCAAATGAATGATCTACACCCCAACCAGTCATTTCGACAATGACTTGCTGGATTGGTTTATCGTAGTCTTTAGGATTCAAGAAGTCCGTTGCACCAAACTCTTTTGCCAGCGCAAATTTATCTGGATTCATGTCAACCACAATAATACGCCCTGCTTTAGCTTGACGTGCGGCTTGTACGACTGCTAGACCAATACCACCTAAACCAAAGACCGCAACACTATCACCCTCTTGTACTTTAGCCGTGTTGTGTACTGCACCGATACCCGTTGTGACACCACAACCCAGTAAGCAGACATGTTCGTGATTGGCTTCAGGATTGATTTTAGCCAATGATACTTCTGCCACTACCGTGTATTCACTGAACGTTGAGCAGCCCATATAGTGGTAAATCGGTTGACCATTGTAGGAAAAACGAGTGGTACCATCTGGCATTACGCCTCTACCTTGAGTTTCGCGAACGGAAATACACAAGTTCGATTTTCCAGATTTACAGAATAAGCACTCGCCACATTCAGCAGTGTAAAGTGGAATAACATGATCACCTGGTTTGACGCTAGTCACGCCTTCACCAACCTCAACGACAACACCAGCACCTTCATGCCCGAGAATAGCCGGAAAAACACCTTCAGGATCATCGCCAGACAAAGTAAATGCGTCTGTATGACACACACCGGTATGGGAGATCTTGATTAATACTTCACCTTTCTTCGGTGGTGCAACATCGACCTCAACAATTTGAAGAGGTTGACCAGGACCAAACGCAACGGCAGCACGTGACTTCATGCAATAATTCCTTATACAGATCTATTTTAAATATGATTTTAGAATCTTGGCGATTTCAGCCAATTCTTCTTTTCGTTGTTGTTCTGTGGTTTCACCTGATACTAATGTGTCCTTTAAATGAACCTCCAACATTTCATTCATTAAACCATTAATAGCACCACGCACAGAGCATATTTGTTGCAGAATTGCACCACATTCCACATTGTCTTCTAACGCTTTTTCAATCGCTTGCGTCTGACCTTTGATCTTTCTGACGCGTAGAAGAATCTTTTTTTTGTCGTCAACCTGATTAGGCATCAGACCTCCTTATTTGCTAGCATTTATACTATAGTACCCCATAGTATAAAAAAAGCAATATTTTTTATACATCGAAAATCAAAAAGCTCTTTAGCGAAAATTTTCTATCCCTGTTTTTAGTTTTTTTTAAATTAACATCATAGAGCTTATGCGAAAGTCACAAAGAATGGGACTTTTAGCTCCCATTTTTTTATTTTGATTCATGTTCTTTGCGATGCTGTGACCTTTTAGAATTATGTTTCAAATTTTAGCCACTTTGTAGATATTTTGAATATTTCAAGCCTTGAAAATACTACCAACAGTTTAGGTTAAACCGCCTTTACAGACTGTACTAGAATATTTTTAGTGAGCAGATGATATTTATTATTCATTATTTAGGAATTATTAAATCCTATAAATATCATTTATTGGATTAATTTACTTTGATACTGTGCACATCATCCCCCAGTTAAAAATAAGGAACAATTATGAATAAGATGATGAATGCTCTTATCTTAGAAAATTTTGGTGATCATGAATTTAAACGTGTAGAACTCCCTATACCTCACCCTGAGGCTGGGCAAGTTCTGGTACGTATTCATGCTAGTGGTGTAAACCCTATTGATTATAAAATTCGTCTTGGTGAAGCACCATATGCTATGCCAGAGCTTCCTGCCGTGTTGGGAACAGATATGGCTGGGGTTGTAACTGCTGTTGGTGAAGGTGTCACCCACTTCAACGTTGGAGATGAAGTTTACGGTCTGATAGGTGGCGTTCGTGGTCTTCAAGGATCTTTAGCAGAATATGTTGTAGCAGATGCCGATCTGATTGCATTAAAGCCACGCAATATCTCTATGCGCGAGGCAGCAGTACTACCATTGACGTTCCTCACCGCTTGGGAGGGTTTAGTGGATCATGCGAAGGTCCAACCAGGGCAAACTGTACTGGTTCAGGGTGGTGCTGGTGGCGTTGGTTATATGGTTGTTCAGCTTGCAAAAGCACTTGATGCAAATGTTTGGGCGACTGGTCGTACAGCTGATCAATCACTGATTTCAGAACTCGGTGCAACACCTCTCGATTACACAACAGCATCTTCCGATGACATTATTGCTGCAAGCCCTGAGGGTCAAGGTTTTAACATTGTTTACGACACTGTGGGTGGTCCAGTACTCGAAGCTTCACTTTCCATGACAACTCACTATGGCCACATTACCAGCTGTGCTGCATTTGGTAACCATAATTTAGCGAGTTCATCTCTACGGTGTGCCACTGTGTCTGGCGTATTCGTCCTATTGCCGATGTTAACAGGCAATCGCCGTTCTCATCATGGTGATGTCCTTAAGATCGCGACTCGTCTCGTTGAGGAAGGTAAACTGCGTGCTATTGTTGATCCTCGTCATTTTACTCTAGATCAAGCGATTGAGGCTCATGATGCTGTTCAAGATCGCTCTGCCAATATTAAGGTCGTTATTGATGTCATTTAACGCACTTCAGGCCAAGACTTGGCGCTTCAATTCTATTGGAGATACAGATGTTCTGACATTAGAAACACTTCCTGTGGCTTTACCAGCAGCAGGAGAAGTTCTAATACAGATGAAAACGATCGGACTCAACCGGGCTGATGTGATGTTTCGGCGTGGTACTTATATTCAAAAGGCAGTATTCCCCTCTCGTCTGGGATATGAGGGAGCAGGCGTAGTTCTGGCGATAGGTGAAGGTGTACGCCAATTTTCTCCAGGAGATGCAGTATCGATTCTTCCAACTGACAATCTAGCCAAATATGGGACATATGCGGACAAGCTTCTGATTCCAGAAACTTTTTTAGTTCATAAACCCGATAGTTTAAGCTGGGAAGAAGCTTCTTCAATCTGGATGCAGTATTTGACGGCTTGGGGTGGTGTAATCCATGCTGGTGGCGTTTCGAAAGGAAAAACGATCTTGATCACAGCAGCTTCAAGCAGTGTAGGACTAGCTGGGATACAGATCGCTGAAGCAGCGGGTGCTAAGGTCATTGCAAGTACACAGACGATAGAGAAAAAGCAACGCTTATTAGATCTCGGTGTTAAAAATGTTATAGCCAGTGAAGATGAACCCGATTTGTATGAGGCGCTTGTTTCACGTTTGGATGGAGAACATCTTGATGTCGTCTTCGATGCTGTAGGAGGGCCGCATATTGAACAGATTGCAAAAGCGATGTCGGTAGGAGGAACGATGGTTATGCATGGTGCACTTAGCCCGGAGATCACACCATTTCCCCTTAAAGTTGCATTACGCAAGAGCTTAACCATGCGAGGTTTTTTGTTCCTTGAGGTTCTCCATGACCCTGTTCTAAGGGAGCAAGCCAGACGATTTATTCTGAGCAGTATAGGTGCAGGATATCTTCGTCCAGTGATCGACTGTTGCTTTAACTTTGAGGACATGCATGCCGCTCAGCGCTATCTTGAATCAAATCAGCAAATAGGAAAAATTGTAGTTACTCTAGATACATGATGATCTTATCTGATTCAGGTTTCTATATGGCCCAGCACTTCCACTAAGTAATCAAACAATGCTCGGATTCGCAAAGGTGTCGGGCCCCGCTGTGGACGATATAAATACAGGCGCCAAACGGGAGAGGTTTCCTCATGAAGTATCTGAATGAGCTTACCACTCTTAAGCCACGGCAAAACTAGAAATCCAGGCATGTGTCCGAATCCAACTCCAGCGAGAATCGCTTGAAATTCAGCTTCTAGATCATCTGTAATAAAACGGGGATTTGATGGCGTAAAGCTTCGACTTTCGGTGAATGTCCATGGCCAGTAACGCCCTGTTTTATGATCGACTAGGGCTGTTAGAGGGTATTTATCAAGGTCAATAATTTTTTTGGGCATTCCAACCTTATCAATTAACTCTGGCGTACCCACAGAATAAAAGTTCACTTTAGCCAATTCCCTTGCCACATATCGATTGTCCGGCAAAAATCCAAATCTGATCCCGATATCTATCCGCTCATCAATCACATCCGAGTGTGAATCTGTTAGCACACAATCCACGACAATATCTGGATAACGTATGGCAAATTCTGCTAGTGCGGGTACTACCACTTTACGCCCTAACACAGACGACACAGTAAGGCGGACAGTCCCACGCATTTCATCTCGTTTTTCCTTGGTGTCTTTTACAAACAAAGCATCGATCGATCCCACCGCAAAACGTGCTTGCTTTGCCAGACGCTCACCATCAGCGGTAATTTTAATTTGTCGAGTACTCCTGTAAAACAGAATCTCTCCGCGTTGCTCTTCTAGCTCTTTTATTGCCCGTGTCACTGCCTGTGGGGAAATACCCAGCTGAGTTGCTGCCTCTTTAAAATTTCGAGACTCTGCTGCGACACAAAAGATACGCATCATTTCCAATTTGTTATGCATGTCCAATCCTGTGTTATGGTAATTATTCCGTAAATAGGAATTCTGAAAGATAATATTATTCATTTATTATACCTAACAAGGCTGTAATACTTAATCCATCAAATATGATTGACAGATAGGTTGAAGGTTACTTGTATGAATAATATAGAAAATAAAGTTGTTGTTATCACTGGTGCAAGTAGTGGTTTAGGTGAAGCTACTGCTCGCTTACTTGCTAAAAAAGGTGCAAAGGTTGTACTTGGTGCTAGACGCACTGAAAAATTAGAGGCTATTGTTCACGACATTCGTGCTGAAGGTGGTCAAGCTGAATTTATTGGTATGGATATAACCAAACCACAGGAAGTACAAGCACTTATTGAAAAGGCATTAAGCGCATTTGGTCAAATCGATGTATTGGTAAACAATGCTGGATTAATGTCTATTGCACCATTAAGTGAGCTAAAAGTTGATGAATGGGATCGTATGATCGACATCAATATTAAAGGTGTTCTTTATGGTATAGCAGCTACCCTACCTGTTTTCCAAAAACAAAACTTTGGACACTTTATTAATCTCGCATCTGTTGCAGGGATAAAAGTATTTAGTCCAGGAGGTACTGTTTATAGCGGTACTAAGTTTGCTGTAAGAGCCATCTCTGAAGGACTTCGTCATGAGGTTGGGGGAACAATTAGAACGACGACTATTGAGCCTGGTGCAGTTGAGTCAGAACTAAAATTTGGTTCTTCTCATAAAGAAAGTTCAGAGTTTGTTACTGATTTCTACAAACAAGCCATACCAGCTGACTCAGTCGCTCGAGCAATTGCTTATGCAATTGAACAGCCTGCAGATGTAGATATTAATGAAATTGTTTTGCGCCCAACGAGCCAAGAGTTTTAATAATTGAATAACAAAAAATGGGAGCACCTCGCTCCCATTTTTACTCTATTTTTAAAGTTAAGGACAAATCTATGAAAGCCGTATCGTATGTTATCAATCACCATGATGATTTTAAAAATTCATTGGTAGATATTGAAAAAGCAAAGCCTACGCTTAAGGAGCGTGATGTACTGGTAAAAGTTCAGGCAATCTCGGTGAATCCAGTTGATACCAAAGTGAGAAAAAATTCGTCTGAAGCAAATAATCGTATTTTAGGTTGGGATGCCGTTGGGGAAATTATTGAAGTTGGCTCAAAAGTTAGCTCGTATAAAGTAGGAGATTCTGTTTGGTATGCTGGCGATTTAACCCGAGATGGTAGTAATGCTGAGTATCAAGCAGTCGATGAACGAATTATCGGTCTTAAACCCATTACAGTATCTAATGCAGAAGCAGCAGCATTGCCATTAACTGCAATAACGGCATGGGAAATGCTGTTTGATCGGTTTCAAATTTCAGAAACAGAAGTTGGCAGTATTCTAATTATTGGTGGTGCAGGCGGTGTAGGATCAATCGCTATTCAACTCCTCAAAGCAAAAACAAATCTGACCGTGATAACCACAGCTTCACGTGAAGAAACGAAATCTTGGGTGGAATCACTTGGTGCCGACCATGTCATTGATCATAGCAAAGATTTAAACGAACAAATCGAAGCACTAGGCATTGCAAAACCAAAATACGTATTCTCTACAAATCATACAGAAACATATATCAAGCAAATAGTTTCTCTGATTGCACCACAAGGCAAGCTTGGATTGATCGATGATCCAAAAACATTTGATATTATGCCGTTTAAGACTAAATCTATTTCTATCCATTGGGAGTTGATGTTCACTCGTTCAATGTATGAAACCGATGATATTGAAAAGCAAAGTGATTTATTGCAACAGGTTGCTCAATTAGTTGACCAGCAAAAAATTAGAAGTACCCTCAACCAAAATCTAGGCAAAATTAACGCTGCAAACTTGGAGAAGGCGCATAAGTTGCTTGAATCAGGTAAGTCAAAAGGCAAAATTGTACTAGAAAACTTCTAAAACAAACTCAAGGTGAAATAATGACTATTTCAATAATTGCGAACATTAAGGCAAAATCAGATCAAAAAGAGACGTTAGAAGCGCTTTTAAAAAGTGTAATAGAGCCTACGCTTCAAGAAGAAGGATGCTTGAAATATGAGCTTTATATTAGCGAAAATGACTCGAGTAGATATTTCTTCTTAGAAGAATGGCGTAGCAGAGAGGATTTAGATATCCATATAGCGACTGATTATATTCAAAGTTTATTTGGTAATATCCAATCGCTCATTGAATCAAGTGATATTGTAGAAATCAAAAAAATATAGCTGTATTCGGACGTTATGATGAAGTATTCTTCAAATTAACATAGAGACTTAGAAAGTTAATATAAAAATGGGAGCTCTAAGC
>NZ_JADKPY010000046.1:0-7629 GCF_015351505.1 Acinetobacter sp. SK-43 | reverse complement strand
AGTGGCTCTAAGCTCCTATTTTTTTGAGTGAACCGTACCGGGTTTGTCTGAGACTTTTTTTATTTAAGTTAAGCCACCTGACCTAACGGGTTAATCTTATCATAGTACATTGGGTAATCCCCCCCTAAAAATAATAGGATCTAAGAAGAGGTTTTCGCTCTGTGGACTTTTGCCACAGTTGGAACGTACGTGTAGAAACATTGAAATGCTTTGCTGTTTTTCGCACAGACATTTTATTTCTAGTCAAAATCTCAATGACTTTGTCTTTAAAATCTTTTGAATATCCCATTTAGAACTTGGCTATAGTACTATATTGACGAGTAACTTACCATTTAGCCAATGGTCCAAATCCTTTGCGGATGATGTCACGTTGACCGCTGTGATGTTAGATCGGTTATTGCATCACTGTCATGTGGTACAAATATCGGGTGAGAGTTATCGCTTGAAGGGTAAAAAAAGAATAGGGATTCAGCCACAGGTTGAAACTTAATACGAGGTCAAAGGGGGCAATTTTAGAATGCTGTTGACAACCGAAGCAATTGAAAGGTCCGGTGCTTTACAAGCCTGAACGATCTGCTGTTTAAATTCAGCACTGTATGTTCTTCGTTTTTTCTCAAGAGACGCGATGGATGAACCGTACGGGTTTGTCGGTGATCCTAGACATATACAGGGACAAGGCAATGTTTGAAATCATTGATGATTTAAAACATAAATTAGATCAATATCATTCAGTTTATTAAAAGGGTAATACAATTTAATGACGAGTAGAGTCCGTAGTATGAAGGGCTTTTTAAGCGGTATCTGTGCATCTCTATATGCTCTCACAATAAGCCAACCATTCAGATTAAGAAATCATTGGCTTAAATGGGTTTAGGGTTATAGATCCTAGATATCGTTATTTTAGGCTGTTTATTACCAATATACGATGCATTAAAAATATTTTCTGTTACTTCCAATTTTTAAGCTTAGATGTCTGTCCAATACCGACATTAAAACTGTTGGTTGGATCAAGTTTTTCATAATGATTTTTCAGCGCAGGTTTAGCCACATATAAATGTCCAACATTATGCTCTGCTGGATACTCAGCGCCACGGCTATCTAACAAACGCCACATTGCATGTTCCATAGCTAAAGGATCAACATCTTTTTTAACAATGTAATCTTGGTGGAATACATGACATAAAAAATGTCCATAATACAATTTATGTAAAATCTGCTCATCCATTTCTTTAGGTAAAGTTTCTACCCATTCACGATCATTACGGCGAAGTGCGATATCCAATGCAACAATATCTTCAACTTCTGATCGGTGCGTATCTCGATAACGAATTGCAGCACCTGCGACCGCAAAACGATGTAAAAATGCTTTTCGCCCTTCATCTTTATCACAAAGGAAATAATCACCAGTTTCGTGATGATCAAAGTAGCTTTCTAAAAATGCCTCTACCGCAGCAACATCTTGATCTTCAATACGTAGTACCAAATGATGCTCATATAAATTTCGAAATGCATTCATACGCTTCGGCAAGTGTGACGGTAGAAATTTTGTCAGCAATTGCAGAAACTTATCAGAAAGACCTCGCATTTTCATTTTTTCAAGATAACCATCTATTTTATCTTTCATCGCAAACGCAGCAGGCACTTTGGCTGTACCGAACTTCTCGATAAACATAAAAGTATCCTTACCATATTCAGCACCAATGTCATAAGCAACACGATGAATATACTCACCAGCAATAGGAATACGCGGCAAATCTTTCAGTAAAAAATGACGGATTTTGGTTAAATCTTCTGGGTGATTACTCCCCACATAAAACACTTGGCTTGAAATTCTCTCAAACGTATCTAAACGCACTGCAAACACACAGACTTTACCCGCTGAGCCCGATGCTTCGAATAAACGGGATGGATCAGCATTAAAACGTGCCGGCGTGTTTTCATCAATTTTCGCCACATCTTTAATATAACGATGGTCTGATGCACAGCACTGACTCTCATTTTCGATGTCGGCAATTTGATATTTTTGTTGTTCCAAATTCGATAAGATTTCCTCAGAAGAATGACCCAAATTCACACCTAAATGATTGACTAATTCAAGCGAGCCTTGATCATTCACTCTCGCATATAATGCAAGTTCTGTGTACGCAGGCCCACGACGCACCAATGCTCCACCAGAATTATTACATACGCTGCCTAAAACTGAAGCACCGATACAAGATGAACCAATGACTGAATGAGGTTCACGATTAAAAACTGCTAACTCTTTTTCTAAACGATCCAAAGTCGCACCTGGTAAACAAATGACTTGCTTACCTTCATTGATTACTTGAATGCCCCTTAGACGACGGGTACTCATTAATAATACTGGACGATCATAATCATCGCCAAATGGAGTTGAGCCACCTGTGAGTCCTGTATTAGCGGCTTGCATGATTACGATACAACCAGCATCTACCGCTATTTCAAGCACTTTCCATTGTTCGACCAATGTCCCAGGAACAACGACAGCTAAGACGTTTCCTGTACCGTAACGGCGGCCTTGGCGATACAAACGAGTATCTTTGTCATCAGTCAGCACATTGTTTTTACCAACAATATGTATTAGTTTTTGAATAGTCTGTCGAGAAGAGGATTGAGTTTTTATCATTTTTAAGTCTTCTATTTTATAAATGCCCAAATAATAAAATTCTCTCTCCTAGGTATCTTTTAAAACACGGCTTTAAAATTCAGCACAAGTGAAGATTAGAAGAGATTCTTTCTAAACTATCGAAGCCCCTTTTTCAAAAGGAAGCTTTGTTTACCTAAATTATTCGGATAAGAATCTCTTTTTTCAAAGGAAAGTTGGCAGAAATTTACTAATGTGAGTAATTAAATCGCTTACTCTTTCTCTAGTTTGACCAGGCAATCCGATGTAATATCTGCAATCGTTCTTGCACCAGTCAATGTCATTGCCACACGCATTTCTTTCTCAATCAAATCTAGTAAATTACTTACCCCAGCACCGCCGGCAGCACCAAGTGCGTATACAAATGCACGACCAAGCATACAAATATCTGCACCCATAGCCAACATACGTACCACATCAAGACCGTTACGAATCCCTGAATCTGCTAAAATTTTGATGTCACCTTTGACCGCACTTGCAATTGAAGGAAGCGCACGAGCAGAAGATAAAACACCATCAAGCTGGCGACCACCGTGATTGGATACCACAATTCCATCTGCGCCAAAACGTACTGCATCCTTGGCATCTTCAGGATCTAAAATCCCCTTAATAACCATGGGACCCTCCCAATAATCACGAATCCACTCAAGATCTTTCCAAGAAATTGAAGGGTCAAAGTTATTGCCCAGCCAACCGATATAATCCTCCAGACCTGTCGGCTTACCTAAATATTTCGAAATGTTACCTAAATCATGCGGACGACCCAATAAACCGACATTCCAAGCCCAGTGTGGATGCATACACGATTGCAAATAACGACGCATTGCAGCATTTTTACCACTCATTCCTGAATGTGCATCACGGTAACGCGCACCTGGAACGGGCATATCGACTGTGAATACTAAGGTAGAACAGCCTGCGGCTTTAGCACGTTCCAAGGCATTTTTCATAAATCCACGGTCACGTAGTACATACAGTTGAAACCACATTGGACGTTGAATCGCAGGTGCCACTTCTTCAATCGGACAAACTGAAACTGTTGATAAGGTAAATGGAATGCCCTTTTTATCTGCGGCAACTGCGGCTTGAACTTCACCACGACGCGCATACATACCCGTTAGACCTACAGGTGACAATGCCACTGGCAACGCCAAATTTTCACCAAACAATTGCGTTTCTAAGCTCAGCTCAGACATGTCATTTAACACACGTTGACGTAAAGCGATTTTTGATAAATCTTCTACATTACGCTTTAAGGTATATTCCGCATAGGCGCCACCATCGATGTATTCAAATAAAAAAGGCGGTAAACGACGTTTCGCAGCTTCACGATAGTCATTTGCAGAAGAAATAATCATAACTTATGTCCTATTTAATCGACTCGAACGTTGACGACGAGCTTCTTCTTCATCGATCATACGTACGCGTTGAACAACAAATTCAATATGCCCACAAGCTGCTTTACGTGCAGTCTCTGAGTCTTGACGTTCAATTGCGTCCATCACCTCAAAGTGCTGGTCATGCAATTGTTCAAAATGTTGTGGTGTAGTGTAGACTTTACGTCGCCCTAACATCACGTTGTCTTGCAATAAATCAAACAAACTACGCATCATTTGGATCAGTACTAAATTGTGGGATGCTTCTGCAATCGCTAGATGAAACTTCGCATCTGCTATTGCTGCGTGGGCATCATCACCTAAAGCCTGAAAATGGCTAATCTGCTCAAAACACTGACGAATATTGATCAAATCACTGGGTGTGGCACGTTGTGCGGCATACCATGCTGTACCACCTTCAAGCACCATACGAGCTTCTTGTACATCAAAACGATATTCAGGATCTTGATCTATCAAACCGGATAATGGCTCAACGATTTGATGCTGTGACCAATGTGCAGGCAACTGCTTTAAATAGGTGCCTGCACCCGCTTTGCTCTGAATAATCCCTGCGGTAATCAGCTGTTGAATCGCCTCACGTAAAGAGGTACGAGACACACCCAACTGTTCACAGAGTTGCCGTTCAGCAGGCAATCGCTCTCCGACTTGCACATTATTTTTTTCAATCAATAGACGTAAACGCTGTACCACTTTGTCGGAGACTTTCATTTTTTTCCTTGACCCGTTTATGGAATCATCCACGGGAAAACATAAGCTTGTAAGGTCACAATAATACCAATCATCACCGTAAAGATAATGCTGTGTTTTACTGTAAATCTAAATAAATCAGATTCTTTACCAACTAAACCCACTGCCGCACAAGCAATCGCAATTGATTGAGGGGAAATCATCTTACCTGTTACCCCACCACTGGTATTGGCAGCAACTAACAAGACTTCAGGCACACCGATTTGCTGTGCTGTAGTGGCTTGTAACGCTGAAAACAATGCGTTAGCTGAAGTATCTGAACCTGTAAGAAACACCCCTACCCAACCCAAGAATGGTGAGAAGAAGGTAAAAGCCTGACCCGTATGTGCCAGTGCTAAAGCAAGCGTTGCTGACAGACCTGAATAGTTTGCAATGAAGGCAAAAGCCAGCACCATACCAATCGAATAAATTGGTGTTTTTAGTTCATTCACGGTTTCAAAGAATGTCGAAACTGCCTCTTTAGGTTTCATTTTTAAATAAATGATCGTGATCAATGCCGCCAACATAATCGCCGTACCCGTTGCCGATAACCAATCAAACTTATAAATCGCATCATAATCTTTAATTTCAGGCACGACAGGCGGTAGCTTTTGAATCAATTGATGCAAATACGGCACTTTAATTGAAACTACTAAATCACTTAGTGCACCGTCCTTAACAAATAAATCTTTAAAAGGTTTGATGCTCCAGACCGTCACCATTGCTGTAAGTATCAGAAATGGAGACCAGGCTTTGGCTATCTGTGCCACACTATATTGTTTACGAGCTTGCTTGATAATAGTTTCATCTACTTGTAAATCTTTATCCTGAAAACGAAAAATATGTTTTGGCTTCCAGTACTTAAGTAAGATTGTCAAACTGACCAATGATGCAATTGCAGCAGTAATATCGGGTAATTCAGGTCCAACAAAATTTGATGTTAAATATTGCGCTAAAGAAAAAGATAAGCTGGCGACTAAAATAGCAGGCCAAGTTTCTTTAACCCCACGCCAGCCATCCATAATTGCCATGATCCAGATCAATACAATTGGCACCATAAAGGGTAACTGACGACCCACCATTTGACTGATTTCCATAGTGTCAACACCTGAAACCTGCCCAGCGACAATGATCGGAATTCCCATTGCACCAAAAGCAACAGGTGCAGTGTTAACTATCAGGCATAGCCCAGCCGCATATAAAGGCTTAAAACCGAGTCCCACCAACAGTGCCGCAGTAATTGCGACTGGCGCACCAAAACCTGCCGCACCTTCTAAAAACGTACCAAAAGCAAACCCAACTAATAGCATTTGCAGACGCTGATCTTCTGTAATTGACAGAATAGAGGAGCGAATAATATCGAACTGTCCTGTTTTTACTGAAATCTTATATATAAAAACTGCACCGATAATAATCCATGCAATTGGCCACAGTCCGTAGAAGAATCCATAGACCATTGATGCCAATGCCATTCCGATTGGCATTTTGTATAAAAATAATGAGACCAGAAAGGCTAAAAAAACGGTAATTGTCGCGGCTATACTCCCCTTCATACGAAAAATAGCCAATGCCAAAAAAAAGAAAACAATGGGAACAAGCGCTATTGCACTCGAAATCCAAATATTGCCCATGGGATCATAAATTTGTTGCCACTGTTGAAGCATTGTCTACTCCTTGAAATGCTTAACTACTAGATTGAATAGTTTATTACACTTATACACTAAACTGGTATGACCAATTTAGTAATTAAGAGATAAAATGTACATTTTATATTAGAAATATTAGCCGAAAAACGCAATAGACAAGCTTTAATTTATTTTTTTGGTGTGACCAATTTTAGAATCTATTAAAATCTTATACATTATTAAAAACTTAAGTAATACATGGTTTTGTTGCACAAACCTATTCTTGAAAGCTTATTCAGCAATATAATTCCCAAATGAATAAGCCTATACCTAAAATCTACCGGACAACGAAAGGCTAACCTACTACTTTTACAGTCAATACAAAATGTAATGATATATCACTACATTTCTGATATTTCTTTTTTCATGTATGATCAACTAAGATAAATTCAGGGATAAGGTTATGTTTGAAACTATTGATGATTTAAAGAAAAAATTAGATCAACATCGCCCTCTCTCTCCGTCAATTGTCAAAAATTTACAAGAAGATCTTATTGTCCGCTGGACCTATCATTCCAATGCAATTGAAGGTAATACCCTCACCCTGCTAGAAACAAAAGTAGTACTCGAAGGTATTACTGTTGGTGGAAAGGCATTAAGAGAACACTTCGAAGCGATCAACCATAGAAATGCAATTTACTATGTTGAAGATATAATTCGGAAAGAGGAGCCTTTTTCTGAATGGCAAATTCGTAATATCCATCAGCTTATCTTAAAGAATATTGATGATGATAATGCTGGCCGCTATCGCCAGCAAAACGTATTGATCTCTGGTGCTACATCTACCCCGCCTGATTACACGTTATTAAATGACAAGATGGCTCAATTAGTAGACTGGTATAATAGTGAAGCACATAAGCTACATCCAATTGAACGTGCAGCCAAAGTACATGCTGATTTTGTTGGCATTCATCCATTCATTGATGGCAATGGTCGCACGTCACGTCTTTTGATGAATCTTGAACTATTAAAAGCAGGCTATCCGCCTTGTGTGATTACAGTAGAAAATCGTTTGGCTTACTATGAGGCTCTTGATCAATGGATGGCATATGAAAAGACTGAAGCTTTTATTCAATTGGTTTCGGATGCAGTAATCGAAGGATTTAAACCGTATCAGGTGGTTTTAGGAATATAGTTATTCTATAGCTATTTATTT
>NZ_JADKPY010000045.1:0-24378 GCF_015351505.1 Acinetobacter sp. SK-43 | reverse complement strand
TTTTTAACTTCGGTTATTTATGGGAGGATTACCATGGCTATCGCAAAATTCACTGTGATTTGAAAGATGTTGGTGAAAGTTGCGGGATCAATCGAGTACATCGGCTGATGAAAGCAGATGGTATTAAATCACAGCGTGGTTATCGTAAGCCTAGAGCTTACGCTGGTACTCCGGCTGTCATTGCCGCAAACAGCTTAAATCGACAGTTTAATCCAACTGAGCCGAACCAATTATGGGTGACGGACATTACCTATATCCGTACACATGAAGGGTGGTTGTATCTGGCAGTTGTGATTGACCTTTTTTCACGTCTTGTTGTTGGCTGGTCTATGAAATCAAGAATCACGACAAATCTGGTTTTAGATGCGTTATTTATGGCTTTGTGGCGGAGAAATCCAAAGAACAAAGTCCTAATCCATTCTCTTGCGAAGCTACGCTTCTCAGGTAGCCAATATACCAGTCATGAATGGCAGACATTTCTCAGGCATCATAATCTTGAAAGTAGTATGAGTCGTAGAGGCAATTGTCATGATAATGCTGTTGCAGAAAGCTTCTTCCAGCTATTAAAGCGGGAACGAATTAAAAAGAGAATCTATGCAACTAGAACTGAAGCAAGATCCGATATCTTTGAATATATTGAGATGTTCTATAATTCAAAACGCAGACATGGTTCCAATGGTCAGCGTTCTCCATTAGATTATGAAAAGGCCAATCAAAAGATGGTTATGTGTGTCTAGAATTTTGGTGGCTATTCAATATGCTGTTCTATATATAGAACAAGATAAACCACTTTTACACTTGGTTTATTTTTTTATATCGCTCAAAATACGCGTTCAATCTAACAATGAGAGACGTTCATGACTGATGCTTTGGTGTTGAGCGATTTGTCCAAAACTTATCGTAATGGTTTTCAGGCATTAAAAGGTATTAATTTAACCGTACCTGAAGGAGAGTTTTATGCATTATTAGGCCCTAATGGTGCAGGTAAATCGACGACGATCAGTATCATTAGTTCTTTAACTAAAAAAACATCAGGTACAGTTGAAATTTTTGGCCATAACCTTGATACCCATCCATCATTGGCAAAACAGTGTTTAGGTGTTGTGCCTCAAGAGTTTAACTTTGGTCAATTCGAGAAAACTTTTGATATTTTGGTCACTCAAGCTGGTTACTATGGAATTCCAAAAAAACTCGCTGAACAGCGCGCTGAATATTATTTAGAGAAACTTGGTCTTTGGGAAAAGCGTAACATTCAATCTCGGATGCTTTCAGGTGGTATGAAACGTCGTCTAATGATTGCACGTGCAATGATGCATGAACCAAAACTTCTGATTCTCGATGAACCTACTGCAGGCGTTGATATTGAATTACGCCGTTCAATGTGGGATTTCTTAACTGAAATGAATGAAAAAGGTACTTCAATCATTTTAACGACACATTATTTAGAAGAAGCTGAAATGCTGTGTCGTCGCATCGCCATTATTGACCGTGGTGTGATCAAAGAAGATACCACTATGAAAGGTTTTCTAAATCAACTTAATGAAGAATCGTTTATTTGTGATTTAGCAGAACCGATCGAAAACCTGCAACTCAATATTATTGGATTTAAATTCGAATTAATCGATCCAGTGACTTTAGAAGTTACGATGGATAAAGCGCATAGCATGAATGATTTATTTTTGATTTTACAATCACAAAATATTCAAGTCAGTAGTATGCGTAACAAATCAAACCGCTTAGAAGAATTGTTCGTAAAAATGGTTGAGAAAAATCTTACAGGAGCGGATCAATGAACTTTAATCAGTTACAAACCGCACTTTGGACCTTAGTCGTTAAAGAAATTCGTCGTTTTATGCGAATTTGGCCTCAGACCTTGCTGCCACCAGCGATTACCATGAGCCTATATTTCGTGATTTTCGGTAATTTAGTCGGATCACGCATTGGTGAAATGGGTGGCTTTAGCTATATGCAATTCATTGTGCCAGGTTTAATTATGATGGCAGTGATTACCAATAGTTATGCAAACGTTTCTTCAAGCTTCTTTAGTGCAAAATTCCAAAAAAGCATTGAAGAATTGATTATGAGCCCTGTGCCATTACATTTAATTCTTTGGGGTTATGTGATTGGTGGTGTATGTCGTGGTGTATTGGTCGGCTTAATCGTTACTCTGATGAGTTTGTTTTTTACACACTTGGAAATCTATAATTTCTTTGTAACTATATATACAGTGATTATCACCTCGTTATTATTTTCACTTGGTGGTTTCATTAATGCCGTATACGCAAAATCATTTGATGATATTTCGATTATCCCAACTTTCGTTTTGACTCCACTCACTTACTTAGGTGGTGTATTTTATGCGATTAGTGCTTTAAGTCCATTTTGGCAAAATCTCTCTTTAATTAACCCAATTGTTTACATGGTCAACGCTTTCCGTTTTGGTATCTTGGGACATAGTGATGTCAATGTTTCATTCTCCCTCACTGTTGTCACATTATGTTGTGTTGCCCTTTATGCAGTTGCATATCATTTATTAGCTCGCGGTTCAGGAATGCGTGAATGAGTGTAGAACATTCTTTATTGGGCAAAGACACCCAGTACCCTACTCAATATCAACCAGAAGTATTATTTCCGATTGCTCGTGCTGAATCTCGCAAACTTTATGCAGATATTGAAGGCATATCGCAAGGCAAAGACTGGTGGCATGTATTTGAGATTTCATGGTTAAACCAAATTGGTTTACCACAAGTGGCTATAGGACGTTTAACCTTACCAGCCAACTCTCCGAATTTAATTGAATCAAAATCACTTAAACTATATTTCAATAGCATGAATTTCACGCAATTTGCATCGCAACAATCATTTGTTGAGACCGTTGAGCGTGATTTATCAGATGCTGCTGGTGCTAAAGTTGAACTGCAACTATTTCAAGTGAATGATTTACAGATTTCTAAACCCCAAGGAATCTGTATAGATGATCTGACCCCTGAACGTCTTTCAGAACATCCTGATTCAAGTTTATTGCGGTACGATGCTGTCAGTGAAGAAAATATTGAAGTTGAACTTTACTCTCATCTTTTGAGAAGTAATTGCCCAGTGACGGGACAACCAGACTGGGGTACTGTTTTTATTCGTTTTCAAGGTAAAAAACCTTGTTATCGCAGTATATTAGCCTATATTATTTCCTACCGTCAGCATAATGGTTTTCATGAACAATGTGTGGAACAAATATTCGCAGATATTTGGCAACACTTAAAACCAGAAAAACTGATGGTCTATGCAACCTATACTCGTCGTGGTGGATTGGATATCAACCCTTGTCGAGTATCTGACTTGTCATGGATGCCCAAGCCGATCCGCTTGGCACGACAATAAAACGAATAAATTTGATATAGAGGACGTTCTTCAATGACCAGTTATTTCGGTATTCTTCCATCAGCAGGTTTGAGTCAGGATATTCAACTTGCACAGGCTAGCCGTGACAGTAAAGAACCACAATACCCTTTACGTGACAAGATTTCTCTTCAACTTACTGATGAGCTCATTGACACGATGTTGGTGCATTTGGTGCAGCAATTCCCACCAAGTGACAAACGAGATACAACTGAAGAACTCGCTCAAAAGATTCGTAGTATTGTCTCTACTTTGATGAAGCAATTATTAGGCAAAGCATCGAATGAACAAGTCCTTGAATCTTTAGCTTTCATGGAAAAGAGCTTGTTTATTGATAATGAAGGTAAACAACGTATCGGTACTCAACTACCAGATGCTTTAGTTTCTGACATGAAAAAAAGCTTTGCTGAAGTTGCTGCGGGCAACGGTAAAGAACAACGTGATGCATTAACACAACAGTTCAAATCTTTTGCTGACGCGCTTATTCAACACTTCATGACTGAATACAACAAAACATTGGGTTTAGGCATGGTAAAACGTGGTGTTGCAAGTGTTGCGACTAGCGGTGTTGAAACTGCTGTGCATATTGTAATCAAAAAACTAATTCCTAGCTTAAGCCAAGCTGAGTTAGATGTATTCACTAAGCATTTCGATCAGTTGCTCGTTCAGAAATAAACTTCGAATATTCAAAAAAAGCGACTATATATAGTCGCTTTTTTTATAGAAAATAATAAGTCATTTTCAAACTTATATAATGTCACAATTTCTAAATTTGCATTGTCTAAATCAGTGTTTATGTTAGCATTCGCGAAGCATTGATTTACTTGATTTAGAAGCGCATGTCTCCAAGCTCACAGTACAAATTTTTACGTCAAGCACCGCGTGATGGCTTGAGTACTGCCACTCACCCTTCACGGTGGCAACAACTCCATATAGACCCATGGCTTTGCCTATTTCTGGTACTAAATGCATTTTTAGGACTTACCGTCTTATATAGTGCTTCAGCCCAAGATGTTGGTCTTGTCAGTAAACAAGCAATGAGCTTTGGCATTGGTTTTACCGTCATGATTATTCTGGCGCAAATTCCTCCAAAAGTTTATCAAGCATTCTCACCATATTTTTATGTCTTCGGTGTTTTATCTTTGGTAGCCGTTGTTGTGTTTGGCGAAGTACGCATGGGAGCACAAAGATGGATTGATATTCCAGGCTTTGGTAGTGTTCAACCGAGTGAATTCATGAAGATTGGCATGCCAATGATGATCGCATGGTTCCTGTCCCGCAAAGCCCTACCTCCTAGCTTGTCTCAAGTCATACTATCTTTGCTGCTCATCCTCGTACCCTTTCTTTTAATTGCAGAGCAACCAGACTTAGGTACTTCATTACTTGTGCTTGCTAGTGGCATTTTTGTACTTTTCTTGAGTGGATTATCGTGGAGATTGATTGCTGCCGCTGCTGGGATTGCAGCTGTAATCATTCCAATTGCTTGGGAGTTCTTACTACACGATTACCAACGACAAAGGGTACTTACCTTGTTAGATCCTGAGGCTGATGCATTGGGTACAGGTTGGAATATTATTCAATCTAAAACTGCGATAGGTTCAGGCGGTTTTTCAGGAAAAGGCTTTTTAGAAGGTACTCAATCTCACTTACATTTTTTACCAGAAGGTCATACCGACTTTATTATTGCAGCCTATTCTGAAGAATTTGGCTTGATCGGCGTTACCCTACTTATTTTCTTATATTGCGCGATTATTTTTAGAACATTTCAGATTGGCTTACAAAGCTTCCATAACTATGGGCGCTTAGTTGCAGGAGCCTTTGGTTTGTCATTTTTTGTTTATGTATTTGTAAATGCAGGCATGGTCAGTGGTATTTTACCTGTAGTGGGTGTGCCGTTACCGTTTATGAGTTATGGTGGAACTGCAATTATTACACTTATGTCAACATTTGGACTTGTGATGTCAATTCATACACATCGATAACGAGGAATTCATAAAACACATGTTTCATCCTAAACTAAATAATACTTTTAAATTTTTAACATTAAGTGCCAGTCTATTTCTGAGTAGTAATTGGGCGCAAGCAAATGAATTTTACACTCATCCAAATTATTTTGCTTTTAAACAAAAAGCGATGACTACCTATGATTTAAGTAGTGAACAAATTGATAGTGCAATGAGTGGCGCACGTAATTTACCCAACATTTTAAACATTATGACGCGTCCAGGTGAAAGTAAGCCTTGGTATGAATATCGCTCTATGTTCTTGGTGGAAGGTACAATTCAACGTGGTGTCCGCTTTAAAAACCAATATGAAGATGTTCTGAATCGTGCGGAACAACAATTTGGTGTACCAAAATCTGTAATTTTAGGCATTTTAGGTGTTGAGACAGGTTATGGTGCAAATAAAGGCTCTTTCATCACCCGCGACGCTCTAGCAACCTTAGCGTTTGGTTACCCTCGTCGTGCTGATTACTTCAGTGATGAACTCGCAGCATTGATCTCATGGACATATAAAGAAGGCTATCCGACCAACAGTATCGTTGGTTCATATGCTGGGGCTATTGGCTATCCACAATTTATGCCGAGTAACATCCAAAAGCTAGGTGTGGATTATGATGGTAATGGACATATTGATTTAAGAAACTCCGCAGTTGATGCAATTGGTTCAATCGCGAATTATTTAGCTCAATATGGTTGGCAACGTGATCGTCCAATTGGCTTCCCTGCTCGTTATTTAGGTAACGATCCTGAAAGTATTATTGCTAAAGATTTAACTCAACCAACTCCTTATGGTGAACTAAAAAGATTAGGTATCGCACCTATTGACCCTTTGGTAAAAATAGATGATCTTGATTTAGTAAATGTTATTCAATTACAAGACCAATTTGGACCTATTTATTACATCACCTATCCAAATTTCCAAGTAATCACGACTTATAATAAGAGTCGAATGTATGCCACAGCGGTGTGGTTATTAGGCACTGAAGTCGCAGGAAGATAACCCGACTTTTTAAACAAAATTTAAAAGTCAATAAGTTTATGGTTCAAAAAGGGTGCTAAATAATCAATTTTCATATTTTGTTACAATGTTGATTATTTTTTGATCTGAAACTGTAAGTTTTTACCCTTTTTGTAACTATTTATCGTTAAAGACTAGACACACTTCGTAAGCGCTGAATATTATCCACCCAAGAAAAGTAATTGCAAAAGTGAATAATTAGACATGTGCACTGTATTTCGATGCTGTTTTGTCGAGATAGAAAAGCATGTTCTCTAGGAGTTTATACAATGCAGTTTTCGCTGAAATATATTCTAGCGCTGACGGCAGGCTTAAGTTTAAGCCCGTTACATGCTGAAATGGTACAATCATCATCATTAACAAATGATGTTGAAGGTTCTAATTTAGCAGCCCGCGTTTTGAGCAAAGATTCTCAAAATTTTAATTCTCGTTTTTCTAACGTCAATAGTCTTTCAATCACTGAGAGTTCTGGTGACAAAGTACGTCGCCAAACAATTGCTGCTAAAATTGATATCCCTGAAGAAGAGCCTTCAGTGATTGAAAAACTTAACACTGTTGCGTCTAATACTGTACGTAAGTTTAGCCAAACTGGCGTAGCATCATGGTATGGTCGTCAATTTCATGGTCGTAAGACTGCAAGCGGTGAAACATTCGATATGAATGGTTTAACTGCTGCTCATCGTAGCCTGCCATTGAACTGTTACATTCGTGTGACCAATAAAGACAACGGTAAAAGCGTTGTAGTTAAGGTTAACGATCGTGGTCCATTCCATGGTAACCGTGTATTAGATTTATCTTATGGCGCAGCTAAGCAACTTGGTGTTACCAATGCTGGTACTGCTAAAGTAAGTATCGAACGCGTTGATGGTCCAAATTCTTAATATTTAGACTTCCAACTAATAATAAAGCCACGTTTATACGTGGCTTTATTATTTATATTATTTTTTGATTCATTTTTGACCCTCACTACTTTCTTCGTTATAGTAATGACATTATAAATTGTCAATTTAGCAAGGAGTGCAGTTGTGAAATCGATAGATGAATGGTTCGATGAATACAGCGATAGTCACCAAAACCAAACCAATAAAAAAATACATTGGGTATGTGTCCCAGCAATTCTTTTTTCAATAATTGGTATTCTTGCGCATTTTAGTACTCTCCTCACCGCTTTATTGCTTGTACTTACACTCGTTTTCTATGCTCGCTTGGATATCGTGTTAGCTGTGGCTATGGCTGCTTTGTTGGTGGTAATGGCTTGGCTTATTATTATTCTACCTGTAGGGGTAGGATTTTATATCGGCGTGTTTGTAATCGCATGGATTGGTCAGTTTTATGGTCATAAAGTTGAAGGAAAGAAACCTTCTTTCTTCAAAGATCTGCAATTCCTTCTGATTGGCCCTGTATGGTGCATGGATGCCTATTTAGCTAAGATACTACCTAAATGGAAATCTCGTCAAAATTTGGGGCTTTCAAGCTAATTTAGAGCACATTATGGATGGCTAATTAGCTAAAAGAGATTATTGATAGCTTTTCCCTTGATATTTTAGCCATCCATCCACATGTTTTCCTTGTGGATCATGATGAGTCCAATGAATCACTCCACCTTTAGGGCTATATTCATATTCTCCATAAAATTCGACTATTTCACCTTTTCTAAGTCCCTCCACCCGAGGTGCCAAATCAATGTTATGCGCCACTAGAACGGTTAAACCATTCTCCAGTTTTAGAATCATTTTTTGGTGTCTTGAACCATCATTATCATCAGCTAAAATTGCTTTTACTTCACCCTTGGATTGAACTTGAATATTACTTATCTGTTGTTGATAAGCTTGCATAATCTTTTGTTGATCATCAACAGTAGCTTCCTCAACAATTGAAGTCTGAACAACTTTATCGTTCAGATTGTTTTGCTTTAAATCTATACCGATATAAGCAGCAATTAGCACAATAATAATCGTTACGATCACTAAATTATTTTTCTGGATTTTCATGTTTAACCTTTTTATTTCAATTTAAATGGCAAAATGCCAATCATAATGATTGGCATTTTATTCATACAATTCGATCAAAG
Source organism: Acinetobacter sp. SK-43 (assembly GCF_015351505.1). Lineage (NCBI taxonomy): Bacteria > Pseudomonadati > Pseudomonadota > Gammaproteobacteria > Moraxellales > Moraxellaceae > Acinetobacter > Acinetobacter sp. SK-43. The sequence continues at coordinate 15,893 of NZ_JADKPY010000045.1, read as the reverse complement.
TTAGAATAGACGATTCATACCATTCAAAGCTGCAACACGATATGCTTCTGCCATTGTTGGGTAGTTGAATGTCGTTTCAACAAAATACTTTAATGTATTATTCGGACTATGCATTACAACTTGTCCAATGTGAATAATCTCTGCAGCATTGTTACCAAAGCAATGAATACCTAAAACTTCCAAACTATCGCGGTGGAAGAGGATTTTTAACTCACCTACGGTATCACCAGTAATTTGAGCACGAGCTAGATGACGGAAAGATGCTTGCCCTACTTCATAAGGTACTTTTTCTTCAGTCAATTCTTGTTCAGTTTTTCCAATCGAAGAAATTTCTGGAATGGTATAAATGCCTGTTGGTACGTCTTTAATCGGTTTAACATTTTTCTCACCGACCATGTTTGCACCTGCACAACGACCTTGGTCATAAGCAGCAGATGCAAGTGATGGCCAACCAATCACATCACCAGCAGCATAAATATTCTCAACTTCAGTTTGATATTGATCATTTACCATCAACTGACCACGGTTGTTTGGTACAAGACCTACATTCTCGAGTCCTAAGCCATCAGTATTACCTGAACGACCATTACACCATAAGATGGCATCAGCTTTGATTTTCTTGCCACTAAGCAAATGTAAAACCACATGATCATCAAAAGTTTCTAGGCGATCGATTTGTTCATTGTGACGAATCAATACTCCTTGCTCACGCAAGTGATATGACAATGCATCAGCGATTTCATCATCAAGGTAGCTTAAAAGCTTTTGCTGAGTGTTGATCAAATCAACTTTATGATCTAGACCAATAAAAATCGATGCGTATTCGCAACCAATAACACCAGCACCGTAAATAATGATTTTTTGAATTGAATAATCCAAATCAAGAATTTTGTCAGAATCAAAAACACGAGGATGGTTAAAGTCCAAACCTTGTGGCTGATAAGGACGGCTACCCGTTGCAATCACAATTTGTTTACAGATAATGGTATCTTTTATGCCATCTTGACCAAAAATGAGTACGGTATTTTTATCTTGGATATACGCACGTCCATGAAAAACATCAATCTTATTGCGATCATAAAAACGTGTATGAGTATCAACTTGCTGTTGAATCACTTTATGCGCGTTGCGTAACACTTGTTTCATGGTGAATTGTTTCCACTCACCTACTTTTTGAAACATTGGATCACGCTGATAACGGATGATACTTGAAACTGTTTGACGTAAGGCTTTACTTGGAATTGTACCTACATGTGCACAGTTACCACCGAGTTGATCACGTACATCGACGATTGCTACTTTTCTACCTGCTTTAGCTAGCTTCATTGCCGCGCCTTCACCAGCTGGGCCAGAACCGAGAATGACTGCATCAAATTTTACAACATTCCCACCAACGACCTCTTTCTTACGTGGCATTCAAAGCTCCTTTATCTCTTAGCTGTTTACTTCTATATATATGATAACTAATATGCTATGGGTTGATGTATTTCTCAACCATATATTTTTATATATTCACATTTTCAAAATGAATACCTATTTCATCCTATAAACCTATAAATTTGACTATAATAATCGAATATCTCAAGCAATAGGTTGTAGAAAATAATATGTCTGAACACCGTAAACCTGAACAGGGCATAAAACTTCGTGGCGCTAAAAAAGTCGCTAGAATTCCTGTAAAAGTTATACCTACGGTTGAAGTACCTCGTAAACCAGACTGGATTCGCGTCAAAATGACTGCACCTGAAGAGGTTCAGCGTATAAAAACAACTCTACGTTCGCAAAAACTCCATACTGTTTGTGAAGAAGCTGCCTGCCCTAACCTTCCAGAGTGTTTTGGTGGTGGTACTGCGACTTTTATGATTATGGGCGATATTTGTACTCGTCGCTGTCCTTTCTGTGACGTTGCTCATGGTCGACCAAATGCACTTGATCCTGATGAACCTCGTCATATGGCGGAAACTATTTCAAACTTGGGTTTGAAATATGCGGTTATCACCTCTGTAGATCGTGATGATCTTTTAGATGGCGGCGCTCAACATTTTGTGGATTGTATTAAAGAAGCTCGCGCTTTGAGTCCAAAAACGCTACTTGAAATCTTAGTTCCTGATTTCCGTGGTCGCATGGATATTGCTTTACGCATTATGACTGAATGTCCACCTGACGTTTTTAACCACAATATCGAGACAGTACCTCGCTTATATAAAGCAATGCGTCCAGGCTCAGACTATCAACATTCTTTGAATCTTTTAAAAATGTTTAAAGAATACTGCCCAGATGTTCCAACCAAATGTGGTTTGATGGTAGGTATTGGTGAAACTGAAGAAGAAGTGATTTCTTTACTTGATGATCTTCGTGCTCATGATGTGGACTACGTAACAATTGGTCAATACTTACAACCATCTAAGCAACACGCGCCAATAGATCGCTTTGTAACGCCAGAAGAATTTGAACGTTACGCAGAACATGGTCGTAAATTAGGCTTCAGAAATATTTGGTCTGCACCCATGGTTCGTTCAAGCTACTTTGCAGATCGTCAGTATCATGGTGAACCTGTTCCTGCGGTTCGTCGCAAAGTAGATCCTGCTAAGAAAATTGCTGTACAAACTGTAGAAGCTTAATCAAGTTTCTATGAAGTAAAAAAGAGAACAATCATGTTCTCTTTTTTATTTTTTGATGTGAGATAATCCAATTTTAAAAATAATTTCTGTGCTCTAATTAACGTTTCTTAACGAGCGTGAATTCCTCGTGAATAATTACCAATCGACACGCTACTACCAAAAAATCACTTAAAAACATTAATTTACTTTATACCCTAGTCCGCATAACCTGATTCAAGTAGAAGTGAATTTCAAAAAATTGTGATTTGTATTTTTTAACTTAATACATCCCTCTTTTTTGGAATTTCCTCCAAACAAAAATGAATATCAAGAAGCATTGTCAATTTAAACCGTTCATTGGAAGACGACTTCTTATTATAAATAACTTTGAGATCAGGATAGACACATGAATAAGAAAATTACAGCTTTGACTGTTACTGCATTAGCAAGCTTTGCATTGTTAGGTTGTAATAGTGATTCAGACAACGATACCGAGTCGTCAAATGTGAATACTGGCGATACTTTAATTCTAACTGCCAATGGAATGATTAGTTCAGTCGATAGATCAATGCCTGACAAGGTTGTGTCTAACCGCAAGATTAAAGGATTAATGTCTGGAGATGAACTGGTAGGTATTGATTACCGCCCTAAAGACGGCAAACTTTATGCTGTTGGTCTACAGGGGAACTTATATACTTTAAATCCAAACAATGGCGAAGCAACTTTCCTGAGAAAACTAATCGCCGACCCGAGCGATACTACAGATGGAAATGCATCTTTCACACAAATTATGGGTGATGCCAACCTTATCACTGTCAATTTTAACCCTGCTGCAGATCGCCTACGTGTAATTTCTAACACAGGACAAAACTTACGTATAAATGTTGATACTGGTGCAACCATTACAGATGGTACGATTAATTTAGCCACAGGTACTGCAGCAGTTGTTGCAGGTGCTTATACCAATGCCTTTGCTGGCACAGGTTCAACAAAACTATATAGCATTGACCAAAATTCTGATCGCATTTATCTTCAAAATGCGAACGCAGGTACATTAGGTAATTCTACGGCTTTGGGTGCAGACATTAATACAAACGGCGGTGGCGGTTTTGATATAGACCCTGTCAACAATGTAGGTTTTGCCGCACTCAAACTCGCATCAGGCAATTATAAATTTTTTAAACTTAATCTAGCTAATGTCGGCACCTCAAGCGATGCTGTTTTTGAATCACATGACTTGAATAATAGTTTTAATAGCATGGGGATTCGTGGGATTGCATTAAAACGTTCAACCAATGCCACAGCTCAAGGCTATGGTTTAACAGCAAACAATAAACTGCTTAGCTTCGCTATTACCAATCCAAATACTGTAACTGAAAAGAGCCTCACTGGATTGCTTGTAGATGAGAAATTTATCGGTATCGATTATCGTTTTAGAACCTCAACTGACAATTCTGGCAAGCTATATGGATTAACCAATAAAGGGAATTTGTATACGATCAATACAGACACGGGTTTAGCAAGCCTCATCACAGCACTCAAACCAGCTACCAGTAGTACTTTCACAAATCTAGATGGTACAAGTTTCGCAGTTGATTTCAACCCTTTAGCAGATCGACTCCGCGTAATCAGTAATACTGGCCAGAACTTAAGAATTAACGTCGATACTGGCGATACTATAAAAGATGGCGATATTAACGGAATTTCTGAGGCTAAGGTTACGGCAGCTGCATATACCAATAGTTTCGCAACACCTATTGCGATGTTAGCTACTGAACTATTTGATCTTGATCAAACAAGCAAAACTCTCACTAAACAGAATCCACCAAACGAAGGCACATTAAATCTTATCGGTAATTTAGGAATCAACTTAGGTATAGACAATGGCTTTGATATTGCTGGTGGTGACAATGGCTTAGCTTTAGCGACTGTGGCAGGTGAAACTGGACCATCTGTACTTTATCGAGTCGACTTAAATAGTGATACAACAATTACAACACCTAGAGCACGTTTAGCTATCAGTGTAGATGGAACACCAAATTTAGCAGCTTCAACTATTGGTGGTAACACAACTCCACAAGTCATCGACCTAGCGATCTTACTTAAATAAGCTGAAATCAAAAAAACCGCATCATTGATGCGGTTTTTTATTTTTGCCTATAAAATTTAAGCAATATGTTTTTGTACGATAATCGAACCAACCGAATATCCTGCGCCAAATGATGAAATTACAGCATATTCACCATTATTTACCTGCTCGCCTGTACGGTGCATTGCAATAATTACGCCCGCAGAAGAAGTGTTAGCAAACTCATCCAAAATAATTGGTGCACGATCTAAATCAGCATCTTTACCAACAACGAGTTTTAAAATTAACTCATTCATATTGGCATTCGCTTGATGCAACCAGAAGCGTTTAACTTGTTCAGGTGTTAATTGTAATTTTTCCAACTGTGCTGTAATGATTTTTGCGACAAGTGGACAAACTTCTTTAAACACTTTGCGCCCATCTTGACGGAACAATTTGTCATCAACAACCGCATCTTCACTTCGGTTTAAGAAACCAAAGTTATTACGGATGTTATTTGAAAATTGGGTAAACAAATGAATATCTAAGATTTCATAACCTGATTTGGTTTCAGTTTCTTCGATAATTGAAGCAGTTGCAACGTCACCAAAGATAAAGTGCGCATCACGTGTACGATAATCCAAATGACCTGAGGTAATTTCAACATTCAAAAGTAAAACACGGCGAGCACCACATTTCACAGCGTCATAAGCTTGCTTTAAACCAAATGTTGCAGCTGAACACGCGACATTCATATCATAAGCATAGCCTTTGATACCTAATGCCGACTGAATTTCAATCGCAACAGCAGGATAAGCACGTTGCATATTTGAGCATGCCAAAATCACAACATCGATATCTTCAGCAGTGACACCTGCATTTTCCATCGCTTGTTTAGCAGCAATTACACCCCACTCGGCTTGGAGCGAAAGTTCATCATTACTACGCTCTTGTAAGCGCGGACGTAAACGTGTTGGATCTAAAATACCTGACTTCTCAACCACGTAACGGCTTTTAATACCAGATGCTTTTTCAATAAACTCAGGACTTGAACCACGTAGAGCTTCGATCTCACCTGCTGCAATTTTGTCAGCATTTTGTTGATTAAATTGTTCTACATAAGCATTTAAACTTTCAACCAACTCTTCATTAGAAATTGTTTCAGTTGGGTGAAACAAACCTGTACCTGTTATACGGATGCCCATGTAAAACTCCTGTAAAGAATGGTTCTAACTTTCATTATTGCTCAGTTTAACCGATTGCTAATCGATCCCATAGTTTTTGTAATCTAGTTGGTGAAATTGGCATCTTTGTTTTCATTGGTTGAGAAAACAAGGAAATTCTCAATTCCTCTAACATCAAATACATTTCTTTGATTTTAGGATCATTTTTAAACTTAAATACTTTGTCCATCCATGGATCGACATCATCAATTGCAGCAAGGTCACGTTGTAGATTATTTGGCAAACGATCTAAACGCAATAGCAATGCTTTTAAATAACGTGGATATTCCTGCCAAAACTCACTTGGTTTGCTATAAACAAAGTCCGCCAATGACATTAAATCCAACTGATCCTCTATATCGTCAATACTACGACCGAATATATCTTGATCTAAAACCAACAACTCACGACGAACTTGCTGCCATTGGGTAAAAATTTCAGTGATGTCCGTTAGTACTTTTTGACCATTGCTCAAAAAGTGTTTTTTTACATCAAGTGCTAAGGTATTAAATTCTTCAGCATTTTGTGGAAGTTGTTGAATTGATACTTGTAGAGTTGCATAAACCAACATTTGTTCGAGTTTAGCTCTTTCACCCAATGGAGAATAGGCCAAAGCCAAAGGTTTAGAAATCTGCTTTTTCAGTTGGCGAATCAAATCTCCAAGCTGCATATGAATCAGACGAATTACACCTTCACGATGCTGTTTAATGGCTTCTTGCTGATCATTAAACGTTTGTACTACAACACCAGATTCATCTTTTGCTTCAAGTGCAGAAAATATCTTTGTGGGAACAAGCGCTTGATATTGTTTAACTATCACTCCTGTAACCTTTTGAGAAGCTTCAAAGATAAAGCTCTCAGGGAAGGCTTGGAACTCGCCTTGCTGTTGTTTTACTGGACGATGAGTTTCAACTCGGCATCTCGCCTTTAATTCATCTAAGTCACGACCTTGTGCAATTAACTTTCCTTTTTCATCAATCACTTTGATAAAAGGAACAAGGTATTGATCGATACGTTCAAACGAGAAATCTTTTTCAGTAATCTGCTCTCCACGTAGAGCAAAAGCGAGATAGTTAAATAGATGCTCACGTAAATGAACAGCATCGACACCCTGCATTAACTTTTTAGCTGTATCAGGTATTGGAACTAAATTGCGGCGTTTATCTTTAGGTAGTGCTTTTAATAAAGCCTCGATCAAATCTTGCCGCCAGCCAGGTATTCCCCATGACCATTGCTTTTCATCCACTTGAGGCAATGCTTGCACAGGAATTTTAACCGTAGCCCCATCTTCATCATGACTTGGATCAAAACGATAACTTGCTGCTAAACGTAATTGGCCGTTGTGCAAATAATCTGGAAATTGTTGCGTGGTTGGACGATCACTCATCCATAGTGCATCATCCTCAACAAACAAATAACGGGGATTTTTTGCTTCTACCGTCGCTCGCCAATCTTCAAAACTATGTCGACTCGCTACTTCAACTGGTACACGTTCTGCATAAAATTGATAAATCGTTTCTTCATCGACCACTAAATCACGGCGGCGTAATTTATCCTCAACTCGCTCCACTTCTTCAAGTTTAAGCAAGTTATGTTTTAAAAATGCAGGGGTAATGCCTAAATTGCCAGTCGTGAGCGCATCACGCAGAAAGATTTCATGTGCAGCTGCCTGATCAACTTTTTCAAAGTTCACTAAACGTTTTGGTTCGATTATCAAACCAAATAAGGAAATTTGAGCATACGCATTTACAATGCCACCTTTTTTTGACCAATGTGGTTCAAAATAGTGATATTTCAATAGGTCTCGAGCAGCTAACAATATCCATTCAGGATCTATTTTCGCCAAAGTACGCAGATAAACTTGGGATGTTTCTACCATCTCAAATGCCATGACCCACGATGTATTAGTTTTATGCAATGTGCTGGCTGGGAAAACTTTGGCTTTTTGCTGACGAACAGCCATAAAGGTATTACGTTCATCAGTTTTGTTGGCAATAAATGAAAGTAAACCAGTTAATAAAGCTCGATGTAAATTTTCATAATTTGCACCCTTTTCATTAAAACTAAGTTTTAAACCTTCTGCCAACTCTACTAGTTGTTGATGCGTTTGTTTCCATTCACGCAAACGCAACCAACTCAAAAAATGTTGGCGTGCAAACTGACGGCGTTTATTTTCAGATTGAGCATCAGGGCTTGTTTGCAATGTATTCCATAATTTTAAATAGAACAAAAAGTCAGAATCAGCTTCTTTAAATAAAGCATGCTTTTGATCTGCCTGCATTTGTTTATCTGCTGGTCTCTCACGAGGATCTTGAATCGCTAAAGCACTAACAATAATCAAGGTTTCTTTAAGTACCCCAAAATGTGCTCCACCGATAATCATACGTGCTAAACGAGGATCAATCGGCATACGTGCCATCATTTGACCAACTTTAGTCAGATCATTCTTGCGTTCGTTCAAGGCACCCAATTCAATAAGCAACTTACGACCGTCATTTACCAAACGGAAATCAGGTGGCTCAATAAAATCGAAATCTTCCAAATTGCCCAGACCGAGACTTTGCATTTGCAAAATAACCGAAGCTAGATTGGTTCGTTTAATTTCTGGCTCAGTAAATTCTGGGCGACTTAAAAAGTCTTCTTCGCTATATAGACGAATACACACACCCGCTGCTATACGACCACAACGCCCTTTACGTTGATTGGCTGCTGCTTGTGAAATCGCTTCAATTGGCAAGCGCTGAACACGCGATCGATAGTTATAACGTGAAATACGTGCAAATCCACTATCAATTACATAGCGGATATTTGGAACGGTCAATGCCGTTTCTGCCACGTTCGTGGCAATAATGATGCGGCGACCTTTACCACCAGGATTAAAGATTTTTTGTTGTTCTGCGAGAGCTAGGCGTGCATATAAAGGTAATACCTCTGTATGACGTGGTCCATATTTTTGTAATGTTTCTTGTAGTTCTCGAATTTCTTGCTCTGTACTGGCAAAAATTAGAATATCAGCATGTTCAGGATGACCTTTTGCTTCAGCATCAGCAAAACACTCTTCAACAGCTTGAACAACAGCTCTAGGTAGATTTTCCTCAAAATCATCAAACTCATCATCATCACTACCAACAATACTCAATTCAGAAATAGGACGATAACGAACTTCAACAGGATAACTGCGACCTTCGACTTCAAAAATTGGTGCATTATTAAAATATTGACTGAACCGATTTACATCCAAGGTTGCAGACGTAACAATCACTTTTAAATCAGGACGCTTCGGCAATAATTGCTTCAGATAGCCCATGATAAAGTCGATATTGAGAGAGCGTTCATGCGCTTCATCAATGATAATGGTGTCGTATTTTGATAAGAATCGATCATTAGTCAATTCAGCTAACAGAATACCGTCTGTCATCAACCGAACGATCGAGTCTTGAGAACCTTGCTCATTAAAGCGAACTTTAAAACCAATTGACTCGCCAAGCTTTTCACCAACTTCTTCCGCAATACGTTGCGAAACACTTCGTGCAGCTAAACGACGTGGTTGTGTATGTCCAATCATGCCAGTAAGACCACGACCTGCCAGCATTGCGATTTGAGGAAGCTGTGTGGTTTTACCAGAGCCAGTTTCACCTGCAACAATGATCACCTGATGCTTTTGAATAGCCTCGATCAAACGATCGGCATATTGCGTAACAGGTAAATCTTGGTTGAGTTTGATCTTAGGCAAGCGAGCTAAACGCTGTTTTACCTTTTGGTTTGATTGTTCAAATAGTTTTTCGATTTCTGCTGTTTCTGTTTTTTTATCTTTGCGCAGTCGATTTAAACGGTGACGGTCACGTGCCATAACCAATTGATCTACATTTAAATGACTCTGCACTGAACAGCTTTCCTGAAAATTAAATAATCGGCTATTTTACGCCTTAAAATCTTGCTATGCAAAGGAACTACAGCAATCTATTGATGATATTGCTGTAGTTCTAGTTTGGTTTTTATGATTTAGATGAATGATCAAAACGATTACGCAACTGTTTGACGTATTTTTTAAATGGCCAAGTAAATTGCTTTACAAAGCTATTGGGGATCTTATACCCCACAGTTCCATATACACTTGCCAAATGGTTTGGCATATACACTGTTTTAAAAATGACATCATACAATGGGATAAATGCTGCATAGTTTTTATCAATCGCAGGTTTCTCTGAAGAGTGATGCCAATGATGGAACTCAGGGGTAGCTATCACCCAGCGCAAATACGGAAATCTAAAACGTACATTTGAGTGGATGAATATTGCATGAAAAGAAATAAATACGAGATAAGCAAAAACGGCTGAGGTATGAAAACCTAATAAAAATATCGGTAAGGTTGCAATAAATCGCGTCATCAATACTTCGACAATATGTAAACGTGAAGATGCTAACCAATCCATATGTTCCGTTGAATGATGGATCGCATGAAAACGCCACAAGAAATTCACCTCGTGCATCGCGCGATGCAACCAATACACAACGAAATCAACAACAATCAACAACTCTATAAATTGCAACCAAATCGGCTGTGCTTGTACAAAAGGAACGATTGGATTATTCGGAAGATGAGTAATCCAATACTGAATCGGCATGACTGTTAGAAAGGTAAAGAGTTGAATGCCAATGTGACTAAACATGAAATATTTCATATCCGTCACCCATCCCACTCTAAGTATTTTTTGATGGGGATTTTTAGCAAAAAAACCTTCTAAAGGGATAAAAACTAAAGCCAAGATCACAAGTGTTAGTACGAAATAATCAATACCTGCATAGAAAGGAATGTTCGGCAATGTTGGAGCTTTAATTAACCCACATCCCAAAACAGCCGCAAATAATGCGAAACACAAACCATAAAACCCATATCGATTTTGTCTAAAAATCGCACTAAAAGCACCAAAACCGACACTAAGTACAATCGCGATCATCAAACTAAAATAAAAAGCATCGTAATGTTTAACGTATAGCGGGCGTAGTTCTGGCATCGTGAGAACTGAAGGAAATAAAAAGCATAAAGCACTGAAAATGCTTAATAATCCTAGAGACATAGATATAAAAGCACTAATCTTGCCTAAACCCGCATTGAGTTCAAGATTCTCAAATTTTTCTCTCAATTGATCTGTCATTTGTTGTATTAATTCTCTTTAAATACGAGTAATCTCGCTCGCTGTTAACTTTAATCCTGCTTAATACTTCACAGTATTTCTACCCTATCTCAAATTCTAAACATCCCAAACATTTGAAACAAGAAACATTTGGACCAATATTTAAGCATAAACAATAATATCTCCAACATGCATGAACTTCGTGCAGATCATGGTTTTTTATATAATTTTATTTTTTTCAATTTTACCCTTGAATTTTAAGGCGATCGGCTTCATGTTGTAGAGCACGATCATTTTCGATATTTGTCATTTTTGCTTCATGTGAATGGAGTCAAATGGAAATATCTTTTTTTTGGGTGAAAGCTATCGATCTCGGATCATTTAATTTTCCGATTTTAGTCATGTAAAAATACTATTTCCCCAATAACTAGAAATTATTTATTCTAGACCTCGCAAAACAAGTTTAAAGATAAACCTCAATCATGGAGACAATGATGAGCTTGATTAATACTGAAGTTAAACCATTTAAAGCTGATGCATTCCGCAACGGTGAATTCATTCAAGTAACTGATGCTGATCTTAAAGGCAAATGGTCTGTTCTTATTTTTATGCCAGCTGCATTCACATTTAACTGCCCAACAGAAGTTGAAGATGCTGCTGAAAACTATGAAGAGTTCAAAAAAGCTGGTGCAGAAGTTTATATCGTAACAACTGACACTCACTTCTCTCATAAAGTATGGCATGAAACTTCACCAGCAGTTGGTAAAGCTCAGTTCCCATTAGTTGGCGACCCTACACACCAATTAACTCGCGCTTTTGACGTTCATATTGAAGAAGCTGGTTTAGCACTTCGTGGTACTTTCATTGTAAACCCAGAAGGCGTAATCAAAACTGCTGAAATTCATGACAATGCGATTGCTCGTGACGTATCAGAAACTTTACGTAAACTTAAAGCTGCTCAATTCGTAGCTAGCCACCCAGGCGAAGTGTGCCCTGCTAAATGGAAAGAAGGTAACGATACAATCGCTCCATCTATCGACTTAGTTGGTAAAATCTAATTTCTAGATATAGAGATTAGTTAAAAACCACTCTTTTTAGAGTGGTTTTTTTATGCAGGTTACTCTCATGTAAGCAATCATATTTTTCAATGATTCTTATCATTTTTTATTCACTAGAAAACTTCATTTTCTGATTGTCAGTTGTACAAAGTTGGAGTACTGTCAAAAGATGAGCACTTAAAGAGTTTTTTATATGTAATAAACGATGATCACTGCGGGGGTGTAAGGTATGGAAAAATCTGTAGTCGTAACATCTTGGAAATATGATGTTTCTTCACGTTATTTAAAAATTTTCTATAACAATGGTTCAGGCGAACTTTACCACCCAGTACCAGAGTTTATTTACGATAATTTACTTCGCTCAACAAATAAAACAGCTTTTGTGCAGAAATATCTTGAGTTTGATTTACACTTTAAACGTCTTCAAATTTCTGCTTCATCATAAAAAAAGCCCTTTTCAGGGCTTTCTTCATATCATATCTATCTCTTCTGCATATTTTTCATATATTCGTGCTTCGGCATCAGGGTGTAAATTTACTTTACTCAGGTCACCGTTGTAATGCTCTACCACTCGATCATCCATAATTTTTGACCACCATGCTGGAATAAAGGCTGGTAAAAGCATGGCACCATAACCTGCTGGTAATTGAGGTGCATTTTCAAAATGACGTAAGGTTTGGAAACTGCGTGTTGGATAAGCATGATGATCTGAATGACGTTGTAACTGGTACAGAAATAGATTCGTCACTAAATTATTATTGTTCCAGCTATGTTCTGGCAAAGTACGCTCATACTGCCCATTTTCTTTCTTCTCACGTTTTAAACCATAATGTTCAATATAGTTAACGGCTTCAAATAGAGTCACCGCATATGTAGCTTGAGTGAGTTGAAATGGAACTGAACGCATACCAAATTTCTTAAACATCAAGCCATGATAAATTGCTGACATGGCCCAACCATGAATCAGTTCATTTTCCTTGCAGAAAAATGGTAGTTTTTTGCGTTCTAAACGTTTCTTTTCTATCTCAATTGCAGATTTAAAACTTCCAATCACTGTACGTGGTAAGAACTTCCAAAAGGTCTCACCCAAGCGTGATGATGCAGGATCTTCAGGCGTTGCTACTCGACGATGATGCCCATATGGATGTTCAATTCTGAAGTGGTTATACCCCGATGGTGCTAATGCAAGATGTGATAAATAATGTTCTAAACGACCATTTTTATGGCTTAATTCATGTGCAGTATTAATTGCAATACCATTTACCATACCGACTAAAGTTCCTAATAGAACTTGATCAGCTACAGATGTGCCTTTTCGACTTGCTAAGTAGGCTCCATAAACGTTAGTTGCATATTGGAGTGGTATAAAAAGCTTCACAATGCGAGAGTAATATGGGTCAGCCTCTAAGTCTGCAATCGCATCTAGTGGTGGATTTTCAGTATCCTCACCAATTAATTTGTCTAGAGTTGGGATCACACCATGGATAAATAATGGTCCAAATGAGGCAAAAAACTTTTTCGATTTTTTAGGTCCAAATTGATAGCCAGCAAGTCCACTCATCGCGATAGCAGGTACTGCAAGACCAAGTAACCACAAATGACGCTTTTTATCCTTAAATGGTCTAGTTGTTTGTTCTACATCTAATTGCGCATGCATATTCATTCTAAACTCCTCAATCAAGCGTTTAATGTTTTGCTTGAATTGATTGTGTTCTTCTGAACAGTTGCTATATTATCATTTTAAGACTTCATATTATCATTTTAAGACTTTAGTGGAGATTTATTGTGCACAAACAACAAATCCCTGTTATTCCGGCTCGCTATTATTTACGTTTGATTGAGATATTGATCAGTACCAATCAATACGATAATTCGGTTTTAAATCAATTTAAGGATCAATTATCACAAACTGAATTTTTATCAATTCAACAAATCGAACAATTTATTGAGTTAGGATTAAGTTTACCGAATACAGAAGATTTAGCCTTTCAGTTAGGCAGAAATTTGAAACTAAGTTCACATAGCTTGGTCGGTTATGCACTTATGACCAGTCCCAATCTGGATCATGCATTAAAATTAATTGCACAATATTTCAAGCTGATCATGCCGAGCTTTAAGCTTTCCATTCAGTTTTCACAAGCGCAGCAAAAGGTGGAATTATTATTTGAACCAATTTTGCAGATGAATAAACGTTGTTTAAGCTTCCATATCGAAGCAATTGCAGTCGGATTTTATTACAGTCTATTTGAGCTTGCAGGTCAGCAATTACAACGCTATCAAATTTATTTAAGTATTCCTGAACCTGCTTACAGTGATAGATACATACACCTTGTCAAAGCTCAGTTTCATTTCAATTACACTTGGTTTACAGGGATCAGAGTTGTACTTGATCAGCAGCAATTAGCACTTCCCTTGCCTTTAGCAGATGCACATAGCTTAAAAGTTGTAGAACAACGTTGTCAGGAACAGATTCAAAAAATTTATCATCAGGGTGAAATTGTAGAGTGGATCAGTACGATGTTAAGGCAAGCGAATCAAGTTCCGACACTGACTGAATGCGCGAAAGTATTAAATATTTCAACCAAAACCCTACAACGATATTTGCAACAACAAGGAGTAGAATTTAATCGCCTAAAACAAAAGATCAGTACTGAGCGTGCAATTGAATTACTTGAAAATACATCCTTTACCATTACACATATTGCATATGAGTTAGGTTATTCCAACCCTGCCAATTTCACACGTGCATTTAATAAAATCATGGGGTGTAGCCCCCAAGATTATCGTTTGGCACATACCAAAACTAACTCACTTCGTGACGACCATACATAAGCCTGCACCTATAGGTAATATAGTACTCATATAAAGTTCGTCATTTTTTATCAAATCTAATAATGGCTTCACTTCTGCTGGATGAGAAATTACATTATCAATTATTAAAGTCCCACCTTTAGTTGACATGAGTCTTTTGAGATCATTCCAATAACCAGCATAGCTTCCGCGTTCGGCATCCAAGAGTATGAGATCATATTGCTCGGCGGATGCTGCCAAATAATCAGCTGCATCTCCCACCCAAAAATCAATATACGCTTCTAGGCTAAATTCTTCTGCATATTTCTTCGCTTGTGCACTACGGAATGCATTGATTTCAAGTGTTTGAACATGACCGCCAACTGTCTTTGCAGCCTCAGCTAACCAAAGTGTTGAATAACCAGTGGAAGTGCCTATTTCTAAAATACGTTGGGATTGCTGTGTTCGTACTAGCATAGCCAATAATTTAGCGGACTCAGCTTCAATGTTCCGAAAGCGTCTTAAACGATCAGCCTGTCGAGCATCATGTTGTTTAAACTCATCATATAAATCAGCAATTCGTTTTAAAAACACCGTGCTGGTCATATTTCACTCCCGATGATGCTCAGACCTTTGGCTATCAATTATGTTGGTTGAACCAATTTAAAACGTGGAATAATTTCACCACTATCAAGTGCAACAGTTTCAGTAAACATACTTAAAGGTCGAACCCACATGGAATAATCACCATACAAGCATTGATATACAACCAACTCTTCTTCTGTTTCGCTATGTCTTGCAACATTAAATATCTGATAAAGTTGACCTTTATAGTGTTGATAAATACCACGCTGTAAAGCCATTTCACTTTCCCTTAGTTATGCCATGTAAAGATTGCAGTTATATAACAAGTTCAGAAGTATTCAAGTTTTATCTTTGAACGCATTTAATTAACATGGAGCCTTAATATTCAAAAATACGATCAAAATAATAAAAACAACCTGTTTTACCTATTTAAT
>NZ_JADKPY010000044.1:0-32719 GCF_015351505.1 Acinetobacter sp. SK-43 | reverse complement strand
TGATGAAGAACACACAGTAGAACTTGCGGGAATCTTTGTACAAATTGGTTTATTGCCAAATACGGATTTCCTAAAGAACAGTGCAGTTGAACTCAGCAATCGTGGTGAGATTGTGATTAATGATCGTAATGAAACCAATGTACAGGGTGTATTTGCAGCAGGTGACTGTACGACAGTACCATACAAGCAAATCATCATCGCAACAGGCGAAGGTGCGAAAGCAGCATTATCTGCCTTTGATTACATGATTCGTTCTACAAACTAAGTCAATATCTTGTTTTGTGACCACACTTACATTTAACAATGTAAGTGTGTGTTTTTACAAGTTATCAACAAATTTGTAACTTTCTTATTCACTCGCTTTGTGTTTATATTTTCGATATCCATACTTGTTGGATGCCACAACGAAAAGGAAATATGAAAATGAATAAATTACTTGTTGCGTTAGGTCTAGCTGCTACTGTTGCTCTTGTAGGCTGTAATAAAGATAAAGCACCTGAAACTGGTGCAACAACGGGTGAACATTTAGAAAATGCTGCTGAACAAGCTGGCGCTGATGTGAAAGATGCTGCTGATGCCGCAACAACCAATGTAGCTACAGCAGTTGATACTGCTGCTGATCAAATCGACGCTGCTGCTGATCATACTGCTCATGCAACTGCTGAAGCTGCTGCTAAAACTGAAGCTGCTGCACGTGATGCAACTGCTAATGTTGCTGGTGCTGTAGAATCAGGTGCTGCTGAAGTGAAAGAAAAAGCTCAACAATAATTTGTTGATAATAAAAAAGCCTCTGTATAATAGAGGCTTTTTTATTTGTACATTTTTAATTAAACAAACCTTCATCACGCATTGCAATTTGTACAGACTGACGTTCTGCAACTTTATTTCGAAGCGCGATAATATTGGTATAAGGCGTTAAATCATGCTCAATATGATTTGACCAGTTTGTCAGTACGAATAAATATGCATCCGCTGGACCAAAATTATCATCAACTAGATAATCATATTCAGATTCAGCTAAATAATTATCGATATATTTAAGTAAACGATCTACTTCTGCATATGCTTTGGTCTTTTCATCATCTGTAAGTTTACCACCAAAGAAAACAGCATATGCATCATGAAGTTCTGAATTCAAATAACCCAACCATTCCAATACTTTAGCTCGTCCCATCCCTGATGGTGGAATCAAATCTTGCTTTGGATCGTGTTGTGCTAAGAATGGTAATATCGCTACATTTTCAGTCAAAATTAGACCTGGATTAATTTCTAGTGCTGGGACATACCCCTTAGGATTAATCTCGTAATAATCTGCACCTTTAGAAGTTTTATGCGTTTTTAAATCAACTCGTTCTAAATCAAAATCAACATTTATTTCATTTAAAATAATGTGTGCCGCTAACGAACATGCGCCTGGTGAATAATACAACTTCATCTCTAATCCTTGTTATCTAACTACTTATGCTCTTGAACTTCGAATGAACATCGAGAACAGATATAGATTTAAATTTATAATAGCTCTAATGCTAAAAACAGCTACCCATCTACTATTAATGAATTTTTTTCTAGCTTGCAAGTTATATTCCGTGACGATTGATTAATTTATGAAAAAACAAACTGCACAATGTCACGGAATGTAGTTAAGCTCGACCAAAAAGCTTACCTAACCACTCAAATAGAGAATTTAAGAACTCGACAATGATATTTTTCTGATTCGGTTCTAGCTGAGCATCTGGTGTTTTTAAGTCTAAGTCTACAATGACAGGGTCATGGTCAGATGAACGATATGGGTCTGCAGCAAAGAAAAGTTCTTTTTGCTCATCAGTTTTATATTCTTCATTGTAATCAAGTACCGTCGGCTCATCAGCATTGATATGCCAAGCAAAAGCTTTAACTACACGTTTATAGAGATTTGCATCAGCAATCGCATGATCAAGATTACCTGCTCCACCATAACCATCACTATTACTGGAAACCCCAAAGACGTAACTATAAGCGTTCGTACCCTCGCCGATTTTGCTGTCATTGATTAGAACTTTGTAGTTGGCTTTTTCAAAAGCTAAAATTGGGTCTTCTTTGGCATAGCTATTCATATCACCAAGCAACAAAATATTTGGATTTTTGACTTGGGTAGGATTCTTTGCAATCCACTGAGTGAGCTGTTCGACGGCTTTAACACGAGTCGGATTCCAGCAGCCTTGACCATCTTTTTGATCTGCATCAAGCGAGTTCAAGTCAACGCCCGAACAACTTTTAGATTTAAGATGATTTGGAATCACTGTGAAAATTTGTCCACCATGCACTGGTTTGAATGATTGTGCGATAGTCGAACGATTCTTTTCACCCAGATCTAGAACGGCTGCTTTATTCACTGGTTGAACACGTTTGCTATTATAAATAATCGCCACAGCAATCACATCTGTGCCTAATTGATTTAAACCTTCAGGAATTACATATTTCCAATCAGATCCTAAAGCTTTGGTTAAATAAGCAACCGCACTATCACTACCATAACCATTATTGGTAATCTCCATCAAACCATACACATCAGCATCAATGGATTTTAATGCGTTTATGATTTTGGCATGTTGCTTATCAAATTCAGCCTGACTGTTCGCACCACGTTCTGTAGGGAAACCATTCTTGCCATTGTCATAGTTCAACACGTTGAATGCTGCAGCACGAATATGTTTAGTTTGTTTCACAGCAATTGTCGTACGTGGATTAGTCGTGGTAACGACTTCAGGCAAGTTTGCACCTGCAATTGGTTGTACACGCCAAGCATTAAAGCGATATTCCAAAATGCCTTGTGCATTCTTTAATTGATATCCAGAACGTAAAGTTCTTAAAGCACTAAAATTTTGTGGCAACCATGGTGCTCGATTTTGATTATTATAGCCATCATCAAAAATGATCTTAGAAAGCAGGTTTTGCTGTGCCAATGCCTTCGCTTCATTCGATAAAGCTGGATATAGATTGGTAGGAATAAATAGGCGACCAAGACTCAGGGACAACTCACCATAACGCCCAAAATTATAGTTCTCGCTGACAGTTAAAGTTTGCGGTAATTTCACCAACATGCCTTGATAGCGTTTTGGTGTATTACCTGTATTTTCAGTCAAACTCGTAAATGGCAAATTAAGATCAAGTGGCTGAATTAGCGATGCCATATTTTGATTACAGGTTTGTATGTCTTGCTGTAATTGATCAATTTGAAGTTGGTTTTGATAGTTAGTGAGACGACCGCGTAAAATCACCTCATCGCCGATTTGTCCGCCTTTGAAAGCACTGCTCGCAGGAATATAAACAAAAATCGCATTACTCACATTTGGCGTTGCCTTGCTATCTGGTGTTTGTATATAGAAACCTGAAAATCCATTGCTATAGCGATAGTCCGCCGTGATCACCCCACGAATCGTATAATTTTGATTTTGAGTTGACTGTGCTAAGTTCGCAATTGGAGTATCCGTACTGCTACAGCCGACTGATTCATTGACTGGAGGCGTTGTTGTTGAATCTGACAAATTTGAAAAATCATTTCGATCTGACCAAGCTTGCCAAGACTGATCTAAATCAAATGGACTGGTTGGATCAACACTGATCACAGGATTATCAGTTTGAATACGTTTAAAACTATTAGCAACACTATAAACTGTAGTGCCCCAACCTGAAGTTGGACGCTCACCTATCCGTCCAAAACGATCTACAGGCGTACCACGATAAAGTAATACAATCGCATCATCTCCATTGAATGACAGACCTGCTACTTGATTCACTTTGTTGCCTAATTGTGTTTGTAATTCTGAACGCCCGATTAGATATTTCTGTTTACTGGCTAAAGCCCCCTGTAAAGGAAATGCTGCTGTTTTGACTGTTCCGCCATTATTAAATTGTTGGATTTCATAATCTGCTAAATTTACTGTTGTCGCATCTGGATTATAGATCTCTAAACCTTTACGGTTGCTACTGCCATCAACATATTGGCTAAACATGAGTTGCGCATGTGCAATAGAAAATGTAGAAGAAGCTCCTAACAGACCTAAACAAATTGCAAGCGAATGGTAATTAAAATTTTTCATAGTTTTTTACTAAGTGTTTTAAATTGCAATTAGGCTATGCAACTTCTATGACAACTCTATGAAGCTTTTTTGACAAATTTTAATCACTACTAAAAAGTTTCAAGTAAATAAAACGATTTAAAAGTTTGACTTGAACACCTGAACACTTAAAATACGGCATTTCTATATTTATATCTCCAGAATCATGTCAAACGATCAGTTAGAAACGCAAATTACGGAACTCGACAATTTGCCTGAGCACCGTGAAATTGTGACGTTTATGCGTCGTTCAGCTCCGCTCAATACGTCACAACGTACTGCTTTAGAAGATTATCGTGATTTAATTTTGGAATACCCTGTTGGTGATTTACGTCAGCACTTTGAGCATCCCGAACGTCCATTAACCGTTGAAATCGGTTTTGGTATGGGACGTTCTTTAGTACTCATGGCTAAAGCAAACCCTGAGCGCAACTTTGTCGGCATTGAAGTGCATGTTCCTGGTATCGCACAATGTGTCTATGAAGCAGGCATGGCAGGTTTAAAGAACTTATTTGTATTGGATGCTGATGCAATCCAAGTATTACGTGAAATGCCAGACAACAGTATTAACTGTGTACAACTTTATTTCCCAGATCCATGGCAGAAGAAGCGTCATTTTAAACGCCGCTTCGTGATACATGAGCGTATGCAATTAGTCGAACAGAAGTTGGAACTTGGTGGGACTTTCCACGCAGCTACTGACTGGGAACCATACGCAGAATGGATGCTTGATATTTTGGACAATCGTCCTGATATGGAAAATTTAGCAGGTAAAGGTAATAGCTACCCTCGCCCTGAATGGCGTCCAGTGACCAAATTCGAACGTCGCGGGCTTGAATCTGGTCATAAGATCAATGACTTTATTTTCAAAAAAATAAAGTAGTAATTCATCAAAAATTTAAAAATAGCATTAAATATCAACATTTAATGCTATTTCAACCTATTAAAAACCAACTCAATTTTAAATTTCAAATATAAAAGACAAAAAGTGAATTATTAAAACAACTTATAAAAGCTGTACCTATCAAACCTATATGCTTACTTTGTAAAATCAAATGTGTTCAAATTTACAGCCCTCTATTTACATGATCTATAAATATTTTTTGCTCATGTTTAGCTAAAATAAAAAATGAATCATTTTGATCCCAAATGAAGAAATTATCGTTTCATAAACAATGAGTGCTCTATTCAGTGCAATGATTTAGCCCAAAGATGAAGATAGGTTGGTTTTATGGAAAAAACTCTGCAATGCCCCAAATGTGGTTCTACAGAAATCGAAGTACGTGATCATGACAAATTACTTAAAACTACAGGTGGCGTTTTAATGACTGCTGCTGGCACAACTGCTGGTACAGTAGGTGGTGCAGCAACTGGTGCATCAGTTGGAGCAGCTATAGGAACTGTAGCAGGTCCATTGGGTGTAATTGTTGGTGGAACTATTGGAACTTTCGTGGGTGCAATTAGTGTCGGGATTACAGGTGGCGTCGTTGGTAATATTTTCGGAAAAAAAGCGGGTGTCGTGATCGACAAGAATATTTTTCAAGATTATTTATGTCTAAAATGCAAACATCGTTTTAAACATAAGAATTGATTAAGTTCAAGACACATTTACCTAATTTCTAAGCTGATATTTAAACAACCCATATCAGCTAAATGTGTTTATAAACAATACTTAAGTTTTCTAATACAGGCATTATTCGATCTGCCCCTCTTGTTATTAATTATAAAAAAATGCAAACACGACCGAGCTTAGTTTAGATAAAAAAGATTATACAATTTATACATTTATGGTTATTTACCAGGTAAATGACGGGTCTTAATACCTTCACTTAAGAGCTGATAAACATCAACAAGATCATTTCTTGCATCTTTTTCTAATAACTTATGATGCATTTTTAAAATATTTTCATCACCACGCATGGCTGGACCTGTCTGCATTTCTTTAGGGTCATTGATCGTTGCTTTTTGTGCAGTCTCCAATATCAATGGGTGAAGTAAAGAAAAATCGACCTGTTGTTCATCAACAATTTGTTTAGCAATATCATAACAGTAGTTACTAAAATTACATGCAAAAACAGCAGCCATGTGCAATGTCTGACGCTGTTGAGAACTATATTGATAAACCTTTTGAGTCAAACTACCTGCTAATGAGGCGAGTAAATCCAAATCATGATTGTTTACAGCCTCGACAAACACAGGCGTTGCAGTCCAGTCAATCTCTCGTTCATAACTAAATGTTTGTAAAGGATAAAATACACCTGATTTGTCGTGAACTACTGAAAGAACTTCTAAACTTGTACTTCCTGAAGTATGTACAATTAATACTTGCTGCAAAGAAGCGCTAATTTTTTGAATAACTTGAGCTATTGCTTGGTCAGAAATAGCGATGATCACTAGATCAATATCAGAACTTAATTGCTCAAAATCACTGATGGCAACAGCATCCACTAACGATGCTAAACGATTGGCTTTTTCTAAATCACGACTAAAAACTTGTACAATCTGGTGATCAGGATGGAGTACTTTTGCTAAATGATAGGCAACACGCCCTACACCAATGAATGTAATTCTCATTTTTATAGAACCTTTTTAGAAGCGAAATAATCTACCAATAAACTCTTTAAGAAAAGATCACAATAATGAATTAACTAATTAAAATAGTTAAGCAGAATAAGTAACTTGACCTATTCTGCTCAGAAATAAAGTTTAGATAAATGTCTGAAGCACTTTGCCTTTCAAGGTTTGACCTAATAGCGGTGTATTTTTACCTTGAGATAAAATTGTTTCTTTTGAAACAGTCCACTCTAGCTCTGGATCAACCAGTACCCAACCTGCTTCTTGTTTCCAACGTTCAGTCATATTGGCAACTTTAGCAGGATTTAAGGTAACTTTTTCGACCCATTCTAAAGCATCAAAAACACCTTCTTGGATAAGCTGAACACCCAAACCGACATAGGTATCGAACGCTGTAATACCTGGCTGAGTTTCAGCAAATGGAGCCATTTTTGCTGAACTACTTAATGGTTCGTGATGGGTACAGATAGCGTCAATCACGCCCTCTTTTAAACCCTGACGCAACAAAGCTTTATCTTGTTCAGAGCGCAGTGGCGGACGAACATGTGCTAGAGAATTAAATCCATCCGTCAATTGTTCAGTTAAATGAAGTTGATGCATGGCTACATCCGCAGTTACTGGCAAACCTTTGGCTTTCGCAGCACGAATCAAATCAATAGACGCGCCACATGACAATAAACCAAAATGGGCTTTGACACCTGTTGCTTCGATCATGAGTAAATATTTAGCAATCGCAACAGTTTCAGCAATCGCAGGAATCATTGGCAAACCCTGACGCGATGCGATAAAGCCCTCATGCGCACAACCATCTTTCGCGATTTGCGGCTCTTCTGCGTAAAATACTACTGTTAAATCTAGACCAGCAGCATATTCTAGCGTGCGAATCACAACATCATCATTTTCAAAGGCGGCATTAGCATTTGAAACCGCAGTACAGCCACCTTTTTTTAGACCAGCCATATTAGAAGGTTGCTTACCATTTAAACCTTGAGTTTGAGCACCAATAATTTGAAGATAAATACCACCATCTAGTTGAGCTTTCTCAATTAGACCATGGATTAACGCACCATTATCTTGCACGATCGGCTTTGAGTCAGGAGGTGTAATTACATGCAAAATACCGTTTGCTCGCGCAGCTCTCCCCTCAGATTTTAATGTGCCGTGCTGTTGTTGTCCTGGTTCACGCAAACGCGCGCAGAGATCAACCATAGTTGGCATTAACCATTTACCTTGACCATCAATCGTCTGATCAACCTGAGACGTAACATCAACAATTTTACCGTTCTCTACATAAACAGTTTTAACTTGATCTGTTTTTTGAATTGGATCGAGTACACGGACATTTTCAATTTTTACAATACTCATGTGTAGCACCCTTATACAGCAATCGCTTCAATTAAACCTTGTTCTTGGAGCTGACCTTGCATCGCAAGTGCCAATACTGCCATGCGAACCGCAATACCATTCGTGACCTGTTTTAAAATCACTGATTGGTCGCCATCAGCGACACTCGAATCAATTTCAACGCCACGGTTCATCGGTCCAGGATGCATCACAATACAATCTGGTTTAGCTAAAGCAAGACGCTCTTTATTTAAACCATACATCTTGTAAAACTCAGATTGAGACGATAATGCTGGAGAGTCGATACGTTCATTCTGAATACGTAATGCAATGATGACATCACAATCAGTCACACCTGCATCCATTTGATTGAACAAGCGAACATGTTCACCGTATTCATTAAAACCCACAGGTAACAAAGTATTCGGCGCAATCACTCGAATGTCTTTACAGCCCAATGTCTGCAAAGCAGCGACATTTGAACGTGCAACACGTGAATGTTTGATGTCACCAATAATTGCAACGCTTAATTGCTCAAAAGGCTTTTTAGTTTCACGGCGAATGGTCAGCATATCTAGCATCGCTTGCGTTGGGTGCGCATGACGACCATCACCTGCATTAATAATTGCGACCTTAGGACATACATCTTTTGCTATGAAGTGCGCAGCACCTGAAGAGGAATGACGCACGACGAATACGTCCGCAGCCATAGCTTCTAAATTCCACAGCGTGTCACGCAAAGTTTCACCTTTAGATGTACTTGAGCGTGCAATATCAATATTTAATACATTTGCGGATAAACGCTTAGCTGCTGCTTCAAAGGTAGTACGTGTACGAGTAGAGTTTTCAAAAAATAGATTCATTACCGTGCGCCCTTCTAGAAGCGGACGATTAATCAAATTATTATTATCATCTAAAAAGCTTTGTGCTGTATCTAAAATCTTAGTCAGACTTTCTTTTGAAAGCCCCTCAATCGTTAAAAAATGCTTGAGATTTCCTTGTTGATTGAGCTGTATCTGACTCAAAGTATGCAATGCTGCCACGTGCATAAGAGATTCCTTATACGTTAAGTTAACGCATTATACAGATTTTATATTTCTTTCGTCGTTGAAGTTTTCAGCACTCAGCAAAACTTTTTATTGGTGATCTACAATAACGATTTAATATTTTCTCTGCATGGTAATTTGATGAAAAGAAAATCAAAAAAATAAGGATGTAGAAAAAGCTCTACACCCTTGTAACGCTGTAATTATTTTTCACTTATTGTTTTTTTATTATTATCACTTATCGCAATGCACCAATATAATGGTGAGCGACTTGAGCTTTATAAATTTCTTCTTCTGTAACTTCCATAAAATAGCTTTCTTCTGTTTCTTCTAGCTTTTTATTTTCAACTATGGCTAACGTAGGCTTTGGATATAAATCTATTAATGGACGTAAACGATCAACATAGTGAGCCAACTCTTGGTCACTTGTTTCCAACGCAATTTCTATAATATGTTTTGCATATTCTTTATTGTTAACTAAGTACATCACATCAATTACACGACTGGATACACGTCTTAAACGAACATACATTTGTGTTGCGATAGCAAAAGCTTCAGCATTTACCTTAATTTCACTATTCATGCTTTCTTTCATAAAGTCCTCACGTCGTTGGGAGAAATGTATATTCTTGATTCATCACAGAGAAAGCAAAATATGTACCAATAATTAAAAATACATTTAAACTTAAAAAATATTTTTATGAAAATTGATTAAAAATAGTAAAAATAATAGTCAATAATGCGGTCGATCACACAAATTTGCACCGACAGTTTCATTAAAAATCAGTTAAAATAGCCGATTGCTGAACTGCTTTTTTGGAAATGTGCATGAATTCTACACAACGTCTGACAAACTATTGGGTGACCTGTGCGGATGGACTTGAGACCTTATTACAACAAGAACTTGAAAATTTAGGTATTCAAAACATTCAACGCTTTGCTGGACGTTTGGTATTTAAAGGTACACTAGAAAATGCATATCGTGTTTGTATGTGGTCTAGACTTGCTTCTCGCGTGTTGTTACCGATCCACACTCACGAATTAGAACATACTCATGATGCCCGTGATGTCGCAGAAGAACTCTATGAAGGTGCAATCAGCTTTGATTGGTCTCTCATTTTTGCACCGCAAAGCACCTTCGCAGTGCGTTTACATGTTGAACGAGACATTAAAGTAAACACTCAATTTGCAACTTTACGTGTGAAAGATGGTGTTGTCGATTCGTTTATGGAAGCTGTTGGTAAGCGTCCAAGTATCGATATTAAACAGCCTGAAATTACCCTTTATGCTTTGGCTGGCAAAACTGAACATACTTATTGCTTAGATTTATCGGGTGACTCATTGCACAAGCGTGGCTATCGCCGCTTTATGACTGACGCTCCGATCAAAGAAAACCTTGCAGCTGCGATATTACTAAAAGCAGATTTAGCAAATTATCGACCTGATATTATTTTAGATCCAATGTGTGGTTCAGGAACATTTATCATTGAGTCACTCATGATACTCACTGATCGTGCACCAGGATTAGTGAGACGTTTTGGATTCAATGGTTGGCATGGGCATGATCGTGATTTATGGTTATCTCTCAAAGCCGAAGCTGCTGAACGCCATGAAAAAGCGCTAGAACAAGATTTACCAAAATTTTATGCTTACGATGCTGATTGGGAAGCTGTTAAAGCCACGCGTCAAAATATTATTGCTGCTGGCTTCGAAAAACTATTGGATCAAATCCAGATTGAAGAACGTACTTTAGCAGATTGGGATGATTTCCATGCTGAAGGTAAAAAAGCATTTATCGTAACGAATCCTCCTTATGGTGAACGTTTAGGTGATAAAGCATCTAACCGCTCACTTTATCTAGGTTTATCTAGCTTATTGCAGAAAAATTTTCCAAATCAACGTGCTGCAATCATTGCTGCCCAAATTGAACAAGCGGATGTGTTGGCATTTAATGACCCTCAAACTTTACGTTTGATGAATGGTAAATTACCGATCTACACTCGATTCGGGACAATTAAACCAGCAACAGTTACTCAACCATTTCTAGCGACATGGCAACCTCAACAATTCGAAAAAATTGAAGGTGCAGAAGATTTTACAAACCGTTTGCAAAAAAATATGCAAAACCTAAAAAAATGGGCTGTAAAAGAAAACGTATTCTGTTTACGTATTTATGATGCAGATTTGCCTGATTTTAATGTTGCTGTCGATCTTTATGGTGATCGATTACACGTACAAGAATATGCTCCACCAAAAAGTATTGATCCTGAAAAAGCTAAAAAACGTTTCAATTTAGCTTTAGCTGCTATTCGTGCAGTTACAGGTCTAAATCGTGATGCGATTTTTATCAAAACACGTGCTAGACAAACGGGTACAAATCAATATACCAAGCAAAGTACAGCATCAAAACGATTTATCGTACAAGAAGGTAAAGCACGTATCTTAGTAAACTTGACTGATTATTTGGATACAGGTCTATTCCTAGACCATCGCCAAATGCGTTTACGTATTGCAAAAGAAGCACGTGGAAAACATTTCCTTAATTTGTATAGTTATACTTCAACAGCAAGCTTACATGCCGCTTTGGGTGGAGCAGCAAGCACAACGAGTGTGGATTTATCTAATACTTACTTGAGCTGGTCAAAAGAAAACTTTGTATTGAACGGATTAACTGTTGATCATGCCGATGAACAACATATGTTCTTTGCGAGTGATTGCTTTGAGTGGTTAAAAGAAGGTCATGAACAATATGATTTAATCTTTATTGATCCACCTACTTTCTCAAACTCAAAGAAATTCTACGGGACTTTTGACGTTCAGCGAGATCATGTTTCATTAATTAAACGTGCAATGAATCGCCTAACAAGTGATGGTACTTTGTATTTCTCAAACAACTATCGTGGGTTTGAGTTAGATGAAGAAATTGAAGCGATGTATCAGATTGAGGAAATCACGTCTGAAACCATCGGTTTAGATTTCAAACGAAATCACAAAATCCATCGTGCTTGGAAAATCCAACATCAACAAATCTAAGTAAATCATCCAAGAGATCGGGTTACTTGACAGTAATCCGAATCTCACCTTTGATATTTGATGATTCAAACTCATATATCGTAAAGCGATCTGGATCTTGTGCATGAGGCTTGATCGTTGCCTTTTTCTTTTCTCGCAAGTCAGCGACATTATTTTTCTTTTGTTCTTCGTATGGCGACAGAACACCATCTAAAAGCGTTTCAATACGAATTTCTCGCAAATAATTATCACTTAAAATTCGCTGAGCACGCCACCGCTCTTCCTCAGGCTTCTGAGCATCTTGTTCAGCTTTCTGAATAATATAAGGTAAGGTATTGTTTAATATAGATGTTTGTTGAGCAAGAATCCTTTCTGATAGTGGCTGAACAGCCCAACCTTTCAAAGGCAGAGCGGTTATGAACAAAATTACACCGATATTGGTGTAATAGTGCTGCTTTTTTTCCATTGCAATTCATCCTGAATTTTTTTCTTATTTGCTCAGAAAGTATCAAGTTTTTCATAATGTCGCAATGTCATTGGTAATATTCATTGAAAAATCTGATAAATTGCTTAATACAAAAAAAGATGGTGACTTATGTCACCATCTTTTTAACTTGAAGATTTCAAAATTTAACTGAGTTTGATTTTGTCAAATACCAGTTGTCCGCCCTCAGCTTTAATCAAAATATTATCTCCTGGTTGGAACTCACCTGATAATATTTTTTGAGCAAGACTATTTTCAACTTGCTGTTGTATCGCACGTTTCAAAGGTCGAGCTCCGTAGATCGGGTCAAAACCAGCATCAATTAACAGATCAAACGCTGTATCATCAACAGTTAAGCCCATATCACGATCACTCAAACGAGAACGTAAACGATCTAACTGAATATCTGCGATACCACGTATCTGAGCTTTTTGTAGTGAGTGGAAGATCACTAGCTCATCAATACGGTTGATAAACTCTGGACGGAAATGCTGACTTACAGCACTCATCACAACAGTTCTTACTTCATCATCAGTTGCGCCTTCTCCTAATTCACGAACATCTTGTGAACCAAGGTTAGATGTCATTACAATAACCGTATTTTTAAAGTCAACCACACGACCTTGCGAATCCGTTAAACGACCATCATCCAACACTTGTAATAAGATATTGAATACATCTGGATGTGCTTTTTCCACCTCATCAAACAGTACGACGCTATAAGGTTTACGACGTACAGCTTCAGTTAAAACACCGCCCTCTTCATAACCAACATAACCTGGAGGTGCACCGACTAAACGGCTAACTGAGTGCTTTTCCATAAATTCAGACATATCGATACGAATCATCGCATCATCACTATCAAACAAGAAGTTTGCTAATGCTTTAGTCAACTCAGTTTTACCAACCCCAGTTGGACCAAGGAATAAAAATGACCCACTTGGACGATTTGGATCTGACAAACCTGCACGTGAACGACGAACTGCATTCGATACGGCGACGACTGCTTCATCTTGCCCAACTACACGATTATGTAAAAACTCTTCCATATTAAGAAGTTTCTCACGCTCGCCTTGAAGCATTTTTGAAACAGGGATTCCTGTTGCTGCACTTACCACTTCAGCAATTTCATTTTCAGTCACTTTAGTACGAATGAGCTTTGGTTCCTCATTTTCTTCAGCGACCTCAGCTTGTTCCAAACGTTTTTGTAACTCTGGAATCACACCGTATTGCAAACGTGCAGCCTCAGCTAAATCACCTTCACGCTTTGCTTTTTCTAAAGCAACACGTGCTTGATCAAGTTCAACTTGAGCCTTTTTATCACCTTCGACCAGTGTTTTTTCAGCTTTCCAAATTTCCTCTAGATCATTGTACTCTTTTTGCTTTTCAGCAATCTGTTGCTCTAAATGATTAACTTCAGCTTTACTCCCCGCATCTTCATCTTTTTTCACCGCTTCTAGTTGCATTTTTAACTGAATTAAGCGGCGATCCAATTTATCTAAAGCCTCAGGTTTAGAGTCGATCTCCATTTTGATGCGCGATGCAGCTTCATCAATCAAGTCAATCGCCTTATCTGGTAACTGACGATCGGTGATATATCGATGAGACATTTTCGCAGCAGCAATAATCGCTGAGTCTAGAATTTGTACACCGTGATGTGTTGCATATTTCTCTTTTAGACCACGTAAAATTGCAATCGTATCTTCCACACTCGGTTCATCTACCAAGACTTTTTGGAAGCGGCGCTCAAGTGCAGCATCTTTTTCAATGTATTGACGATATTCATCTAAAGTCGTTGCACCAACACAACGCAACTCACCGCGCGCCAAAGCAGGTTTTAGCATATTACCTGCATCCATCGCACCATCGCCCTTACCTGCACCAACAAGTGTATGCAACTCATCGATGAAGAGAATGATTTCACCCTCATGCTTCGCAAGGTCTTTTAGAACGGCTTTTAAGCGCTCCTCAAACTCACCTCGATATTTTGCACCCGCGAGTAATGAGCCCAAATCTAAAGAGAGTACACGCTTATTCTTCAAGCTTTCAGGTACTTCACCATTGATGATTCGTTGTGCCAATCCCTCTACAATTGCGGTTTTACCCACACCAGGCTCACCAATTAACACTGGGTTATTCTTGGTACGGCGCGACAACACTTGAATGGTACGGCGAATTTCATCATCACGCCCAATCACAGGGTCTAACTTACCTGCCAATGCACGCTCAGTTAAATCAATCGTATATTTATTTAATGAGTCACGTTGATCTTCGTGATTATTACTCATAACTTTGTCATTTCCTCTAATATTTTCAATGACTTTACGTAAATTCTCTGCTGTAACACCAACACCATTCAAAATAGTTTTGGTTTCGCCTGTCTCCGCTAAACCCAACAGCACCCAATCTGTTGATAAAAACTCATCACCAACTTTCTGTGCATAGCGATCCGCAAGATTCAATGCCTTTACCGCTTCAGGATTAAGATTAATATCACCTGTTGGGTTTGCTAATGTCGGAGCATTTTTTAAAGCTTGCTCTAATTTCTGTTTTAACTCAGGTAAGCGAGCGCCAGCCTGTTGTAGTAAGCTTAAATTAGCAGGCTCTTCTAACAAGGTTGTCAGAATATGAATTCCTGCTATCGCTGTATGATCCTTACCCATTGCTAACGATTGAGCATCTGAAAGAGCTTGCTGTAAACGGTTTGTAAATTTTTCAAAACGCATTCTTGTTATTCCTCACAACAAATTTTCAACTTGTAATTAAGATGGGAACTAATTTTTAAATTTCAAATAAAATTTATATATATTTCAGAAATTTATATTAATCATGATTGATAAAACTTAGTAATAATATGGGACTATAAACGCCCTATTTCAAGTATAATTTTATAAATTTTTAATGTGTTGAAAGATCACAAATGGACTATTGCTTATAATTTCAATCTGACCTACTTTGACATAAATAATTTCATGTCATTAAAAGCAATGCATTTTAATAAGTTTGTTATTTCTTCTGTTCTTATTACACTTTCCTCAGTCTCAGTAGCTGAATTACCTAAAGACTCGCGTCGAGCGGGAGGAATTGCGGTAATACCATTATCAGACCAAATAACGCAGGTGTTTTATAACCATAAACCTGTTTTAATTTCTCGTGAAAATTCTAAACGATATGCTGTTTTCGGTATTCCTTTATCTGCTCCTGTTGGAATATTGAACCTTGAAACGAATATCGCCCCAATTCAAATTGAGATCAAAGCATTCTCATATGCTGAGCAACGTTTAAACGTAAAAAATCAGGATTATGTAAATCCAACCCAAGCGCAACTTGACCGCTATGCTCGCGAAGCCAAAGAACAAAATGATATTTACGACTCTTTTACAAACAGTACTTGGACTCAATTTCCTAATTTTATCAGTCCTACTAAAGGTAAATTCAGTAATTCTTTTGGTCGGAAGCGTTTTTTTAATGGAGAAGAACGTGCTCCACATTCTGGATTAGATATTCCCGCACCTGTAGGACAAAAAGTCATTGCACCAGCTGATGGTATTGTCGTTCAGACTGGTAACTACTTTTTTAATGGTAATACCATCTTGATTGACCATGGTCAGGGCTTAATCAGCATGTTTTGCCACTTAAGTAAAATTGATGTTGAAAAAGGTCAAGCAATTCGTCAAGGTCAACTTATCGGTCTAGTAGGAAAAACTGGACGAGTGACAGGCGCACATTTGCATTGGGGTATGAGTTTAAATAATGCACGAGTTGATCCACAATTATTTTTAAAATAAAAAAGGTGATCGATATCGATCACCTTTTAGAAAATCTAAACAATCTTAAGCTTCGGCAGTTTCAACAATTTCAAAATCATGCGTGATTTCGACACCACCATCAGATAACATTTTACTTGCTGAACAATATTTTTCAGCAGAAAGTTCAACTGCCTTCTCAACTTGCTTTTCTTTGACAGCTTTTCCAGTCACAATAAAGTGCAAATGGATTTTGGTAAATACTGCTGGAATCGCGTCAGCACGTTCAGCTTTTAGCTGACACACGACATTCGTCACATCTTGACGAGATTTCTTTAAAATAGTCACAATATCAAACGAAGCACACCCACCAAGTCCCATTAAAATCAACTCCATAGGACGTGGACCACGGTTTTCACCCCCATATTCAGCGGAACCATCCATCAGCACAGTGTGACCACTTTCTGATTTCGCTTCAAAAGCAACATTCTCTAACCAATGTACACTTGTTTGCATTGCAACTACCCAAAAAACGTTATAAATTTACTCTGTTCTTGTACACTAACATAAAATGAGTTGATAAGGAATTTCATCTCTTCTGTGTAGAAAAGGCTCTAACAAGGCCTGTGCGATCGGTTTTATCCAAATTCGGAAATTTTAAGCATGACTTCAAATTTTTCACAGCTTAGCACTGATGCTTTATCACCAGGTCAATTACCTGAATCTGTTAAAGCCTTGCTAAAACGTGCTCATATTAACAGATACCCTAAACGCACCACGATTGTTGACGCTGGAACGGAATCAAAATCACTGTATTTAATATTAAAAGGTTCGGTGTCAATTATTTTACGTGAAGATGATGAACGTGAGATTGTCGTTGCATACTTAAACCCTGGGGATTTCTTTGGAGAAATGGGTCTTTTTGAGAAGAACCCGCAACGTACTGCGGAAGTAAGAACTCGTGATGTTTGTGAAATCGCTGAGATTTCATATGACAACTTCCACGAATTAAGCAAACAATATCCTGATTTGAGCTACGCAGTATTTGCTCAATTAGTTCGCCGCTTAAAAAATACAACACGTAAAGTAACTGACCTTGCATTTATTGATGTATCTGGTCGTATTGCACGTTGTTTAATTGATTTATCTTCGCAACCAGAAGCAATGATCTTACCAAATGGTCGTCAAATCCGTATTACTCGCCAAGAGATTGGTCGTATTGTCGGTTGTTCACGTGAAATGGTTGGACGTGTTCTTAAGACGCTTGAAGATCAAGGCATGATTCAAACTGATGGTAAAGCAATTTTAATTTTTGATACGTCATTAGAAGAAAATGCATTTACTGAAGAAGAGTTTGACGACGAAGAATAATCGTTACACGCTTCAAGTGACTCTTAACAAAGCCAGTGCCTCACACTGGCTTTAATTTTTTGATTTATCTCAAATATCATTTTCAGTTTGATTACATAATTACAATGATTATAGAGAGATTCAGAATGTTATGCGCTTCAAACATTTTTTATAATTCTAATGAAAGATTAAACCAATAAGATACTGATTTGGAGAGAATAAGTATGAAGAAGCTGGCTTTAAGCCTTTGTGCAGCATCAGTGATGACCATTTCTGGTTGTGCTTCTTTTGCTGATATGGCTGGTGCAGATAGTGCAACTTTGAATGCTCAATCAGCACAAAGTTTCTCTAAAATGACTCAAGAAGCTCGTGCTAAAAACCAACTTGATACTAGTTCTAGCACTTATCAACGTATCAATACGGTTTTCTTACGTTTAAAACCTTATGCAGATCGAATGAATCAAACTGGACAACGCTTTGATTGGCAGCTTGCAGTATTGAAATCTGACAACGTGAATGCTTATGTCGCACCTGGCGGTAAAGTTGTTTTCTACACAGGTATCGTAAATAAGCTTAATTTAACCAATGATGAAATCGCTGCAATTATGGGACATGAAATGACCCATGCCCTTGAAGAGCATGCTAAAAGCAAAATTGGGGCTCAAGCACTGACTAGCCTAGCCATTGGTATTGGCACCAGCTACGCAGGCGCTAATATTGGTGAAGCTGGAAATGCAGCAATTAACTTAGGTAGCCAAATTGGTATTGGTTTACCTTATTCTCGTAATCTGGAAAGTCGTGCCGATTACGGCGGTTTGATGTTAATGGCGCGCGCTGGATACAATCCTAACGCGGCAATTAGCTTATGGGAAAAAATGAATCGTCTTGATGGTCCTGGCGGTGCATCGTTCTTATCAACACATCCATCAAATACTCAACGTATTGGCGATATGCGTAAGAACCTACCAGCAGCTATGGCTGTGTACAATCAAAGCCGTCGTTAAGCCATACAAAGCCACTAGATAATGATCTAGTGGCTTTTTTATTATAATGGTCTCAAACTGCATGAATCTCAGCTATTTTCTCATCGTTTGAATAATTTTGATGGATCTGTGCTAATTGCTTAATCTGTCCACTACGATGAGCAGTTACCTGAACTTCCATTTTCATTGCCTCCATCACTGCAACTACATCACCTTTTTCTACCATTTGATTGTCTTCTACTTTCCAAGCTGTAATTACACCTGAGATTGGAGCAAGCAGTGCTTTTTCATCAAACACTTTAACTTCTTCTATAGGTTCTGCATGCTGTTGAACGGTTTGAAAATTTAAAAACTCCTTCGGCAATCCAATTTGTTGTAACTTCCCATCTATTTCAATCATGAAACGTGCAAACTGATGATCATCCTGAATCATACTTCGCTGTTGAACCTCATATTCGTGAGAAAAATCTTGCTCAATCCATCGCGTATGTACTTTAAATTCGTCAACAAAATCTGAATGTTGCAATACTGCTTTATGAAAAGGTAAAACAGTGGCTACACCTTCTATTTCAAAAGCAGCTAAAGCCCTTTTAGCTCGTTGAATGGCAATCTCACGTGTTGGTCCCGTCACGATTAATTTTGCAAGTAAAGAATCAAAATGTCGGGAGACTTCACTTCCTTGCATAACGCCTGTGTCTAGACGAATTCCAATACCAGATGGCGCCATAAATTTGGATATTTGACCAAATGAGGGAATAAATCCACGTGCAGGATCTTCGGCATTGATACGAAACTCAATTGCATGTGTTTGAACTTTCGGCGTAGCTTGGATTGAAAGCGGTTCACCTAATGCAATTTTTATTTGTTCCACAACAATATCTAGTCCCGAAGTTTGTTCAGACACGGGATGTTCAACTTGTAATCGTGTATTAACCTCTAAAAATGACAGCTTGCTATTTTGGCTCAATAAATATTCGACTGTACCAGCCCCGACATAATCAACTGCACGACACAGCTTGATCGATGAACTTACAATTTGCTGATAAATATCATCTGATATAAATGGTGCTGGCGCTTCCTCTACAAGCTTTTGATTACGTCTTTGCAAAGAGCAATCTCGTGTTCCAACAACAACGATATGACCTAACTGATCTGCGAGAATCTGAGCTTCAATATGTCTAGGCTTATCCAAATATTGTTCAACATAACATTCGCCTCGTCCAAAGGCTGCTGTAGCTTCTCTGACGGCAGACTCATACAGGCTCGCAACCTCCTCGAGCTCCCAAGCGACCTTTAAACCACGTCCACCGCCACCATAAGCAGCCTTGATAGCAATCGGGAGGCCATATTGTTTAGCAAATTTTAGTGCTTCTTCTGCAGACTGTAGTGGTTGTGCTGTGCCCTGTACCAATGGAGCACCAACTGATTGAGCAATTTTTCTTGCTTGAATCTTGTCACCAAGTTGTTGAATTGCCTTAGGCGGTGGCCCAACCCAAATAAGCCCTGCATCTAATACGGCTTGCGCAAAATCAGCACGTTCTGAAAGGAAACCATATCCTGGATGAATCATCGTGACTTGAGCTTTTTTGGCAATTGCCAAAATTTTATTAATATCGAGATAAGTTTCTTTTGCAGTTAAACCTGATAGCGCCCAAGCTTCATCCGCCATTTTGACATGTAAACTCGCCATGTCATCATCTGCATAGATTGCAACCGACCTAATCGCTAAATCTTTGCAAGCTTGAATCACACGAACTGCAATCTCACCCCGATTTGCAATTAAAAGCTTATGTGAACTGTACATTTATTTTAAGTCCATAAAATCTGAAATTTGTCTAAATTTAATCAAACACCCCGTTGGAATCTGCGCGATTAGGTCCAGATGATATGCTGCAACACTCGCGATGACTGGATATCCACCTGTAATTGGGTGATCATTCATAAATAAAACAGGCTGACCATTTGGGGGTACTTGTATCGCACCAGTACAACATCCTTCACTCGGTAACTCTTTGTCGATCTCTCTCACTAGCGGTTTTTCACCACTTAATCTCAATCCAATTCGGTTACTTTCGGCACTGACTAGCCAACGCTGATTGAAGAATAATTCCAAACTATCTGTAGAGAACCAATCTGTTCGAGGACCTAAACACACATCTATAATTATTTCATCGCCTACTTTTGGTTTTGTTCGAACAAAATGATTTAACTCAACAGGATAAGTTTTTAACTGAGCAGAATAAATCTGATCACCAACCTGAATAGGTGATGTACCCAATTCTGCAAGCGAATCATAACTGACACTACCCAGAACTTGCTCCGCATAGATTCCACCCTGAACCGCAAGATAGTTACGCAACCCTTCTTTAGGCTGTGTTAGATAAATCTTATCACCTTCATCTAAAGCGATTGGTTGGCATAAGCTGGCTTGTCTTTTACCTGTCTCTTTATAAGTGATCCAAAGCTCACTCAATGCACCCGTCACTGCGATTACAGTTGGCTGAATGACTTTAAGTTTTAGCCCACCATTTAAAATTTCTAACACTGCTGCGTGTTTAGGATTACCAACGATTAGGTTCGCTTCAACAAAAGAACTCTGATCTAACGCGCCTGCTCTTCCAACTCCAAGAGATGCTACATGATGTCGACCTTGATCTTGGACTAAGACTTGTAATCCAGTATTTAATACTTCAAATAGAACGGGTTTGTGGGTTGCTAAATTTGAATGAACTAGGGTTGTTGAAACAGAGGTTTGTGTTGGGTTTCGACTAATATCTTTAAAAATCACTTGATCAGAAGGCAGTAACAAAGCTGGATTTTCTCGGTGAATATCCCACATGATTTCATCCGTTCTCCCAATCAGTTGCCACCCACCAGGACTCTCCTTAGGATAAATTCCGCTATATTCTCCTGCTAAACCGACAGATCCTGCTGTTACTTTTTTACGGGGTGAGGATCGGCGTGGGACACTACCAAATGGCTGATCATGGCTCATCAAATAAGCAAATCCTGGTGCAAAACCAATGAATGCAACTTGCCAGCAGCTTTCGGTATGTTTTCGAATCAATTGTTGAGTTGTTAGCCCTAAATGATCGGCTATTTCTGCTAAATCAGAACCATCATAATGAACACCAATAACAATTTCTTTAGTTGAATTAAATCGTTTTAATTCAATTTTTTGGGAACGAATCCATTTGATCAAACTAAGTTGATCAATCCAAATTGGATCGAAACACACCAAGACTGTTCGAGCAGCAGGAATTAATTCTTGAATATAAGGATGATTCGCTTGATTGAGTGATTGATATACTGCAATTGTTGTTTCTAAAGCATCTAATTCAATTAAAAATGCATTTTCATTGACCGATAAAAATCTCATTTCAACACTCAACGATATGATCTATAAGTCTTAAGATACAAAGCTATGTATAGCAATTTGGTGATCAGCTAAGGTTTGGCGAATCACTTTTGCCATCTGTAAC
Source organism: Acinetobacter sp. SK-43 (assembly GCF_015351505.1). Taxonomy (NCBI): domain Bacteria; kingdom Pseudomonadati; phylum Pseudomonadota; class Gammaproteobacteria; order Moraxellales; family Moraxellaceae; genus Acinetobacter; species Acinetobacter sp. SK-43. Next base: position 10,601 of record NZ_JADKPY010000044.1, on the reverse strand, counting down.
GCACCTAACGAATCTCCATGCAAACAGATTGTATCGGCTTTAAGCGGTGTAAATTCACCTTCTATAGACATGACACCTTTTTTTTTGATCATATCTAATACACGCTCAGCAATCATTTCTACATCATGCAAAACCGCACCCTCTTGACGACGCGAAACCAAGGTTCCATCACGATGGTAAGCACGATCAGCAAATGCTTCTGATACGACTCTTAAACCTTGCTTTCTTGCAAATTCGATTAAGGGTGAACCAGCTAAAGCGACTAATACCAAAGACGAGTCGTAAGCTAAGATCGCATCTATAACTGCTTTTGCTTGAACTAAATTGGTAGCGATAGTGTTGTACAAAGCGCCATGAGGTTTTACATACCGAACGCTAGTGCCTGCGACTAGTGCTAGACCTTGTAAAGCTGAAATTTGATACAAGACATCTGCATATAACTCATCATATGCCACATCCATATTACGACGGCCAAAACCCACTAAGTCTGGATAGGAGACATGCGCTCCAATACTCACTTTTAATTGAGCAGCTTGCTTCAATGTTTGTAGAATACTTTTGGGATCGCCTGCATGAAAACCGCAAGCAATGTTGGCACTACTAACAATCGGAAGTATTTGTTCATCATTACCCATAGACCATGAGCCATAGCTCTCGCCTAAATCGCTGTTTAGATCAATGTACATACGCTTCCCAATTGCTACTCTTTCTTTTATTGATTTATTTTAGCAATATACTCCAACACTTTGCTTTACCAATATTTATTTTTATTAATTTCAGAATGGGATTTTATACAGAATTTATTTTAATTAAGCATCTTTTATATGTAGACACTTAGCCCCCAAACTCTTAGGAGCTAAGCCATATAGATGCCTATTTAGCTAAAAGTAGATGCAACATATGCGTTGCTATCGTATGTAGAATATGATCAGGACGCTGATAAAAATAGCGCTCACTTAGACCATCACCTGATAAATCCTCTATAACTTGATAGCCAATTTCATTTACAGCTTGATGCAAATCTTTCGGTCGAAACTGACCTTTTAATGGTTCTTTTAAGAAACGGGTAAATTGTGAAACAAATAAACTCCCGAAACGCTCAACACCATCCAATTCACGATAGTCAATTGAATAATCTAAAACTACTTCACTTCCCTCGCTAGCGATTTGAGCAATACTCGATAAAGTATGTAGTGTGGTCTGTGGTTCAAGATAGTGTGTTGTACCCAACCAAGAAAAAAATGCTTTTCCATCTTGTTGAAATGAACTTCTAGCCAAAGCATCTGCAATCGATTCTTTTTCAAAATCAATTGATACAAACTCAACATTAGCTGGAATGTCGCCAAATTCTTTGAGTTTCAACTGTTTTGCCGCTTGGGTATCAGGATGATCAACTTCAAAAATTTTTAAATTAGGATAGCGCTGTGCTTGTCTCAACGTGAACGAATCTAAACCTGCACCCACCAAGACATATTGCTGAGTTCCTTGCTGAATCGCTTGCTGCAATAAGTCTTCTGCATAACGCGAACGACCAACAACTTGCCCTGTCAGTAAACCTAAAGTTCGGTTAAATACAGTTGAGTTCATCACTTTAACAGTAAGCGATGTTTTCAATAATTTTTGCCAACCTTTGCTAGTTAGGTTAAATGCAAATGGATCAGAAAAAACTGGATTTTGAGCATTTTGGAAATGATTTGCACGTAATGCGGCAGCCGCTTCAGCCGTTCGGCTTGATTGTCCATCTTTCATATTTATTACCTAATTTATTTGTATCTTGCAAAAAATAAGCAGCAAACTCCATCCTAAGATAAAATTTACTGCCCTAATATCACTCGACTAAAAAATTAGTTGGTCTTTTCAGTTTGATACGTCACTTGGTAATCATTTAAATCCATCTGTTTTAAACGTTGCTTTAACTTTTTCAACGACCAAGGCCAAGCAGCAAAGTTTCGACCATTTGCATCTAAATAGTAGCTCTTACATCCACCAGCATTGAAAACAGTTGTTTTAAGATGCTTTTGTACTAACTCATTGTGCTTTTTAATCACTTCAGGTTTGATGTTTAACTTGGCAATACCTTGATCTCTAATTTTCAATAAACCATCAACGATATAATCAAGTTGAGCTTCTGCTAGACCAATAAAAGAGTCATATACCAGAACGTTCGGACCCAAAACCAAGAAAGCATTTGGTACGTTTTCAATGCTTGTACCTAAATACGCTTCTGGAGAACTGCTTTTCCAAAGGTCATTCAAAATCTCACCTTTTTCATTCGCAACACGCTTGCCAATCGGTGGATGAGAGACTTCAAAACCTGTACCCCAAATGATCACATCAACTTCATGACGCTCACCATTTGCAGCAACAACAGTATTACCTTCAACCTTGACCAAACCATGAGGGATGAGTTTAGTATTTGGTTGCTGTAAAGCTGGATAATAATTGTTTGCGAACAATAAACGCTTACAACCAATAGTAAAGTTTGGCGTTACATTTTTACGTAACTCTGCGTCTTCAATTTGGAAACGTAGAATCAGTTTAGCCAACTCACCGACTGGCTTTAACACAGCAGGATTACGTAAACCAAAGTTAATTGCATTCAATGATTGAGCAACTGCTTGACGCCAAGTTTTTTGAATTAATGGATATTTCTCGATTAATTTTTTACTTACATCACCCAAATCCGTATCAGGTTTTGGAACGACCCACGGCGCGGTACGCTGGAATACATATAATTCTTTAGCTTTTGGTTGAATTTGTGGCACAAACTGAATTGCTGATGCACCCGTTCCAATGACCGCAATACGTTTACCAGTCAAATCATAATCATGATTCCATCTTGCTGAATGGAACATTTCGCCAGTAAAGGTCTCTAGACCATCTAATTTTGGAATTTGAGCTTCTGTAATTGGGCCTGTTGCGAAGATCGCTGAGCGTGACAAGAACTGCCCTTTATTAGTATCCATCACCCATAAATTACGCTCATTATCCCATTTTGCACTGAGTAACTCTGTACCAAATTCAATTTTTGAACTTACGCCAAAATTTTCACTCACTTCTTCTAAATAGTTCAAAATTTCAGGTTGACGAGCAAACAAGTGACTCCATTTTGCGCTTGGAGCAAATGAGTATGAATACAAAGCTGACGGTACATCACAACCACAACCTGGATAAGTGTTTTCGCGCCAAGTACCACCAACGCGTGTTGCCTTTTCAATGATCTTGTAGTTGCTATAACCAACTTGATCAAGACGGATTGCTGTTGCAATACCAGAAATCCCTGCACCTACGATAAACGTATCGTAAATATGCTGTGGGAGTGCTTTTTTGTCAGCAGAATTTAATTTTTTTGCTTGAGCTGTCATTCAAAATATCCTTTCATTTATTTAACTGAAATAAGCATTGATTAACCTAAAAAAAGCTTATCTCAGTAATTAAAATCTTTTTCCTAAACAGGTTTTATTTCATCAATCGGTATGATGTACCCAAGAATTTTGCATATAAATTCGGAGCAGTACGTTTCATTAACCAGAATAGTTTTGCGTCAATCTGAGGGATGGTATAAAGCTGATCTTTATCCAAACGGTCTAATGTCAGTTTGGCAACTTTGTCACTGGTCGTGAAGGCCAAGTTTGTCAGTGCATAGTCCAAGATACCCTTGTGCGGTACTTTTCCGTTTTTGATGATATTGGTCGGCACCAATGTTGGACATAACACATTAACTTTGATGTTATGTTTTCTCAATTCAGCTGAAAGCGTTTCAGACAAAGCACGTACCCCAGCTTTAGTCACGTTATACGCTGTCATTTCAGGTGCCGCAGTATAAGACGCTGCCGAAGCAACATTGATAATTGCACCACGACCAAGTTGTTTAAACTTTGGTACGAAATAGTGACAACCATGAATCACGCCCCATAAGTTAATATCTGAAACCCACTTCCAATCTTCAAGTGAAGTTTCATCAAACTTACCACCCAACCCAACACCTGCATTGTTGATCACAAGTGTTGTTGGGTGTTGCATAAGTTGTTCTGCTTGGTCAGCAAGCTTTTCAACTTGTTTAGCATTTCCAACATCGCACTTTACTGCAAAAGCTTTTGAACCCAATTGCTCGATTATGGCAACCGTTTCTTTTGCTGCTTCCAAGTTAATATCGGAGCAAACCACAGTCCCGCCACGCTTTGCCAGTTCAAGTGCAAAACTACGACCAATCCCACTTCCCGCACCAGTTACCACTGCATATGCGTTTTGGCTTGGTTTGGCTTTCTTTCCAAATAATTTCATATTTGTATTCCAAAATATTCTTTCAGCTTGACCAAGTTATGCAGATGCTGCACGAACAGGTGGCACAAATTCTTTTAAGAAATAAGGTGATAACAAACCTGTTTCTGGATTTAATAAACGCTCTTTGTAATATTCCATGTATTTTGTAGTGTCATGGTCGTTTGGATGGAAGCTTGGACGTAAATATTCCAAGATATGCATAAAGCTACTACCAAATACCCCTCGTTCACTACCAAATAATAATGCGGTACTTTCTAATACATCTTTCATATAACGTGGATTGATCAAATTACTTGGCTTACGAATAAATGGCATCAAGTAACCACCTAAAGAAACACCACCTAAAATGGTTAAACTTGCAAGTAAGAATCCCGTGATACGAACCCAGTAATCGCCCGATAACTCTAGAAACACATCATAGGCAATATCTTTATGCTCTGATTCTTCGAGCATGTGCCACATCCACATCGCACGTTGTCTTTCATCTTGCGAACCAAGCAAATATTCTTCATGCTGCATCATAAATTCAGCGAGTACAGCGGTGTAATGCTCAATACCTGCCATCAAAGATAGCTGCATAGAGTGCGGTAGTTTATAAATTCCGTACTCAAACACTTTATCTGCAATCGCACGAAGTAATTCGACTGGATAACCATTCTCTTTGAGAACTTCATCATTGAATTGATTATGAATTTTTGAGTGAATTGCTTCTTGACCAATTAATGAAGTCAATCTTTGTTTCAAAATCGGATCATTAATAAATTCACGATGATGACGAGCTGTCTCAATGACCACATCCTCACCAAAGGTTAAGAAAATCGATAAAGCATGAAAATAAGAAGTCGCCAACTCTTTATTTAAGAAGAACTTCTGATCCAACTCAGCTGGATTAAATTTGAAATCAAAATGACGAATAGGAATTGGAGCCTTGTTCGCTAAATTTTGGACAATGCCTTGATATTTAGTACTAAGTTTGTCTGAAAATACATTTCGAATAACTTGAGCGACCATCGCTTGTCCCCCACAGAGAGAGTAATATAAAAATTAATTGCGGCACATCCAATGAAATGATCAAATTGTCTTTAAGATTATTTCTGCAATTTGAAACATCTCAGCTCTTAAAAAAATTTCTAAGAATGTTTGTGCCAAACATTATCTCGATAAAATCTATTACTGGTCTTTATCAAGATATTCGATGCATAGTGCACTAGCAAAATATGACCAACAAGAACCAAATTGCTCATAACCAATTGATCATTTTTGCCACTCGAAAACGATAATTCACTCGTGCACTGCATCGCCTTAAATCAATCAAGCTGCCTGAACTTTAGGTGTAAACTCTTTCACAAAAAAAGGATGTAAAGCACCGCCTTCTGATAACAGTTTTTCCTCGTAGTATTTAAAATATTCTGATGCATCATGATCGTTAGGATGGAAATCTCTGCGCAAATAATCAAAGATTCGAGCCTGAGTGCTACCGAACACACCATCTTTAGGGCTAAAGATTAATTTCACACCACGTCGAGCATCTTTCCAAAACTTCGCCGTTAACATTTCTTGCGGTTTACGCAAGACTGGAACTAATGTTGCTGAGAATGGAATCAACCCAAGGATCGTGAAATATGCAAGGAAGAATCCTGTAACACGTAAGGCATAATTACCATTTAGTGTTTGGTAAACATCATAAGCAACGTCTTTATGTTCAGACTCTTCTAACATGTGCCACATCCACAGAGCACGTGTCTTTGCATCATCAGAAAAATAGAAGTTCTGCTCATGCGCCATCATGTATTCTGCTAACACGGCCGTGAAATGCTCGATTCCAGCCATTAGAGAAAGTTTTAATGGTTGTGGGAATTTCAAGAAAATATGATCAAAAAACTTTTCACCAAGAAAACGATACAAGCGCACTGGATAATCAAGTTCAACAATTGCGTCATTAAACTCATTGTGTAATTTAGAATGAATCGCTTCTTGTCCAATCAAAGAGGTTACACGTTGTTTTAAAATAGGATCTTTGAGCAAATCACGATGGTGACGTGCTGTTTCAATCACTAAGTCTTCACCATAAGTCAAGAAAACAGAAAGCGTTGCAAAGAAAATCGTTGCAAACTGGTTATTCATATAGAATGATAAATCAATCTGTTTACCTTCAAATCCGATTGCCAAGTGTCGAATGGGTATGCTCTTTTTACTCGCAAAATCGATTTGCTCAGTTATTGGGTTGGATTTAAATAAACTCAAACCTTTGTTCAACGTGCTGCTAATCATGGCTACACCTACCTACTTCACTTGAGCGTCATTTGCCCTTTAATATTCTTTGGATTAGGTTCATCTCTTTTCGCCACACTCATTCTTTTTTAAGTTACGAAAAAAGATTCGGGAGATTTTATTGAACCTAGTTCCCTACTAGAACCAATGTAAACCGATCTTATGTTCGGATTCAATTCGGGTAAAAATGAAGATTTTTTATCCTATATTTTTCTCTTCATGGTACGACTCAACAAGTAATCTCAATCATAAAAATTCACAGCAGTTAAAATTAAAAACAATAATTATCATTAATTTAAATAAAACATAATTAAGAAAAAATAATGAAATAATTTTATTTATCTTATCTAAACTGGTGTTTATTACAAATAAAAAAGCATAATTTAAAAATTAGTAATTATTTTTTGTTCGGATTAATTTAATAGAACTTTCATGAGATATCAGGGCATGCTAATCTGACAATATGTTCGGATTTTATTTTTCACTGAAATGGCTACTCGTAAACCTCGTCAAAATCGCTCAAAAGTTACTGTTGATACTATTATCGAAGCAGGTTTTATCGCTGTTGCTGCCAATGGAACCAGTGGAACAACGACCCGTCATATTGCTGATATTGCTGGAGTGAGTGTAGGTTCACTTTATGAATACTTTAAGAATAAAGAAGAAATTTATGATGCGATGGCCAAATCTTTTGTAAAAGAAGTATTAGATATGGTGAAAGAACTTACTCCTATCATCGTGGAAATGGAGCTTGAACCATTATTTCAGATGATCTTTTATACGTTCCGAGATTTGCTCACACGCGACAATGATCGTTATCTTATATGTCTACGCTATGCCACAGAACTTAAATATGAACGCTATATAGGACAAATTGAAATGGCGTTGATGGAAGTGCTCATGAAATATATGATGCGCCATCCTCGATATCTAATAGTTAATAATTTGAGCGTTACAGCCTATATCAGTATCAACAGCAGTATCTTTAACGTCGCTCGTCATCTCATCTTACCTAACCCTCAAATTAGCTTTGATGAAATGGTTAAAGGTTTAAGTACGATGATTATTAGCTATATCGAAACAGAGTTAGCAAAAGCTTAGGAATAAGTTATTGATTTTATTTAAAAATTATAGAAATTGATAATTATTAGCTATATAGAACAAACTTATCCCCACGACAAAAACTGGCTAGAGTTAAATTTAATTTTTTTGCCATCTCAATCGCCATACTGGTTGGAGCAGAAATCGTTGCCAGCAAAGCTATGTTGTATTGGGCGCATTTGCGAATCAGTTCATAACTGGCACGACTGGTCATCACAGCAAATCCATCTCCGACATCTAACTTTTGTTCAGCCAAATAGCCAAGCAATTTATCCAATGCATTATGCCGACCGACATCTTCAAATAAAGCAATAATTTGTCCATTAACAACCCAAGCTGCTGCATGAGCACCACCTGTAAGTTCACTGATTGTTTGTCTCACCTTGAGTTGTGCCATCGCACTTGGAATTTGATTTAACCAAGAAGGCTTTAAACGTGTAGAAATACTCGGAAGATCTAAATAGAATTGCTTCAGGCTTTCAATTCCACATAACCCGCAACCCGTGCGACCCACCATCATGCGTCGATGTTGTTTTAAAGCTATAAAAGCACGTGATGAAATCATCATCTCTATTTGGATTCCAAGTTCATTTTGATTCATTTCAATTGCATATAGCTCATTCAAACTATTTATAATACCTTCAGAAAGGCTAAATCCTTTTGCAAAAACTTCGAGATCAGCGGGTGTCGCCATCATCACTGCATGAGAAATACCGTTATAAATCAATGCAACAGGATATTCTTGAACAATATAATCCATTTCATTTTCAGACGTATTCTTATGAAAACGATGTACCTCTACAGTTTCATAGCCTAATGTATCTACCACCACAGTATTTAGTCTCCCATTCATCTCAACAAGCATCAAATTTATTCACTAGAGATTGCTCACACGTTGATTTGCTAACTCAGGTTCAACTTCAACAGCTAAATTAAAATGTTCAGGTGCTTTCCCCGCATGTAGTATCACGGGCACACTTTTTGAAGCAGGAATTTTTGCCTGTTTGTCATGGCTACCGAGTGCGACCAATGGATTAGTCTCTGGATAATATGCAGCCAAACTGCCCACAGGTATGTTATATGGCACGATGCGAAAACTATGCACAATTCGTTTAACCCCATCCGAGAATACACTTTCAATATCGACCCATTGATCTGCCTCAAAGCCTGCCGAATCGATATCTAACTGATTCATAAACAGCACTCGTCGTTGACCAAAAACACCTCTATATCGATCATCAAGTCCATATAAGGTTGTGTTGTATTGATCATGCGATCGAGTGGTCATTAAGGTATAAACCTTTTGTTGAGTATACGCGGCAGCATATTGATGTTCGGTATCCTCATAAACCTCCGCTAAAGGAGTAATTAAAAATTGTGCTTTGCCACTTGGTGTATTCCAAACATGTTGATTAGCTGGATGTTCTAAATGGAAACCTCCTGCTTGATAAACGCGTTGATTGAAATCATGGAATTCATCAAATACATCTGCAATCGAATCACGAATGTGATCATAACTTTCAATGTACCATCGCCATTTAACTTGACTCGTTGGTAATACTGCCTCAGCCATGCGAGCAACAATATCAGGTTCCGATAAGATATTTTCTGAGATTGGAGGATTGCGTCCTGCTGATAAATGCACATTACTCATGGAATCTTCGACAGAAATTGCTTGAGGTCCATGAAGCTGTTGATCAACTTCAGTCCGTCCTAAACATGGGAGAATTAAGGCATCTGCACCACACACCAAATGACTGCGATTCAACTTTGTTGCAATATGAACGGTCAAATTACATTTGCGTAAAGCCTCTTGTGTATACGGCGTATCAGGTGTTGCAACTGCAAAATTCCCACCTAAACCAATAAAGACCTTTACTTGACCCTCATACATTGCTTTGATGGTATCAACCACACCATATCCATGTTTTCGTGGTGATTGAATGCCAAAAACTCGATCGAGACTATCAAGTAACTGCTCACTTGGGTTTTCGTTGATACCCATCGTCCGATCGCCTTGTACATTACTATGACCACGAACTGGGCATAGACCTGAACCAGGTCGTCCAATATGCCCTCGAGCCAACATCAGATTGGCTAACATATGAATATTGGCTGTACCGTGACGATGTTGAGTAATTCCCATCCCCCAACAAAAAATCGCAGTTTTAGCATCTAAAAACATTTGTGCAATTGATTCCAAATTTTCAGGTGAAAGCCCTGTATAATTATGAATTTGCTCCCATTCTGTTCGATCAACCTCAGCGATCATCTGCTCAAAACCAACCGTATTTTTTTCGATAAAGCTTCGATCAAATACGCTAGATTTGCCTCGCGCTAATGCTTTTTTATCCCATTCAGATAAATGCTTAAGCACCCCTAAAAGTAATGCGTAGTCCCCACCAATTTTAGGTTGAAAATAATAACGACTAATTGGTGTATTGCTGTTAGTCATCATCTCCAAAGGCGCTTGTGGATCTTGGAAACGCTCCAAACCACGCTCTTTGATTGGATTGATTGCAACGATATTACCTCCCCGTTTAGAAACTTCTCTTAAAGTTGCTAACATTCGAGGATGGTTAGTTCCTGGGTTATGACCAAAACTAAAGATAGCATCGGCCTGATCAAAATCATCTAGAATTACAGTGCCTTTCCCTAAACCGATCGACTGCTTTAATCCCACACTTGTGGTCTCATGGCACATATTCGAACAATCAGGGAAATTGTTGGTTCCAAAGCTTCTTACGAATAATTGATATAAAAAAGCTGCTTCATTGCTAGTACGTCCAGATGTATAGAAAGCCGCTTGATTGGGGTCATCCAGTGCTTGGAGATGTTTTGCAATCAGCTTAAAAGCTTCGTCCCAACTGATCGGAATATATTTATCTGACACGATGTCATATCGCATAGGATCAGTGAGGCGACCTAAATCCTCTAAATAAAAA